>NZ_SOGW01000088.1:0-151310 GCF_004403075.1 Cryobacterium sp. TMT2-10
CGAAACCCCGCGCCTGGCGGACGCGCCCGCCGCATCGGAATCGGACCAACCAAACTCGTACGTACCGAGCCCCGCAAGTTCGGGGCGGTCAAGCAGGACGTCGGACATATCTACCTCTTCTCCCAACCACGACAACCCGGATATCAGTCCGGTCATTCCAGGGAAGGCCTCCGGCCGGAGGGCAGACACGGGAACGCGTTGTGTGAGCGGCTACGTTGCGTACCTAAGATGTTCACAGACGACGGTGTGTTGCGCCACGGTTATGTCAACTGCGGTGTCGCCGCCCAGGAAACACCTAATTCTACAGGCTAGCCATGGGATTAGTAGTGCGGTCCGGCGTTTTCACACATCGCGCACGAGACAGGAAGCTGAACCGGTGAAACGTATTGCGGAGTGGTTGCCCACCAGGATCGACAGGCGTGTCCGGGTGATCGCGTGGGTCTACCTGGCCGCCCAGATTCTCCTGGTCGGCACGGGCGGGCTCGTGCGCCTGACGAGTAGCGGCCTCGGTTGCCCGACCTGGCCGAAATGCACCGCGGATTCCCTGGTCAACACACCCGAAATGGGCATCCACGGGTTCATCGAGTTCGGCAACCGTCTGCTGGGCGTCGCCCTGGGCCTGATCGCGATCGCGGCGTTCCTGGCCGTGGTGCGGTTGCGCCGGGAGCGGCCCGACCTGTTCCGGCTCGCACTGCTGGCCGGGCTCGGCATCCCGGCCCAGGCCGTCATCGGTGGGATCAGCGTTCTCGTGCAGCTGAACCCTTACGTGGTCGGCCTCCACTTCGTGATCTCCGTCGCCCTGGTCGTGCTCTGCACCGTGTTCGTGCACCGGGTCTACACCGGTCGTGTGCAGCGCACCCTCGCCGTGCCGCGCTGGTACCGTGCCGTCGCGTGGGTCACGAGCGCCTTCGTGCTCCTCACCATCCTGGTCGGGATCCTCACCACCGGCTCCGGCCCGCACGCGGGCGACGTGGACGCCCCGCGCACCGGCCTTGACCCGGAGTTCCTCCAGCACATCCACAGCTGGCCGGCCTACCTGACCGTGGCCTTCACCCTGGTGTTGATGGTCACCGGAGTGTCTCGCGGCCTGCAGACGCGAGGCTGGGCGATGCTGCTGCTGCTCGTCGAGGCCGTGCAGGTCGGGGTCGGCCTGATCCAGGCCAACACGGGACTGCCGGCCGGCCTGGTCGGCATCCATATGGTGCTGTCCTGCATCCTCGCGGCCGTGATGACCGCGCTCCTGTTGAATCTGAGCGCCCCCATCGACACCCGCACGGTCTCCCCCGGATCATCACCGGCCGACCTCGTCGCCAAACGGTAGTGCGCCGGAGGATTATGGGGCGCCCCATACTCCGGCCCAACCGCGGGTTGCCTATACTGGGGATGCTCGCCAATCACGGTGCATGCAGGCATGATCCACCGGAAATGGCCTCTGCTGCGAAACCATGATGACGCTGATGTCCACGGGCGCGCACACCAGCGGGTGCGGGTTCTCGACAACCTGCCCCCTTTGTATCCAGAAGGGTCAATACCAAGTGGCAGCATTGCAGTGGGATTCGATTGACAACAAGGCGGTCGACACCGCACGCCTGCTCGCGGCCGACGCCGTGGAGAAGGTCGGGAACGGGCATCCCGGCACGGCCATGAGCCTTGCCCCGGCCGCCTACCTCCTGTTCCAGAAGGTCATGCGCCGCGACCCGTCCGACAACGACTGGCTGGGCCGCGACCGGTTCGTCCTTTCCGTCGGTCACAGTTCCCTCACGCAGTACGTGCAGTTGTACCTGGGCGGCTATGGGCTCGAGCTCGACGATCTGAAGGCTCTGCGCACCTGGGGCTCCAAAACCCCCGGCCACCCGGAATACGGCCACACGGACGGGGTCGAGATCACGACCGGTCCCCTCGGACAGGGCCTCGCCTCCGCTGTCGGCTTCGCCTACGCGTCCCGCTTCGAACGCGGACTGTTCGACCCGGAGGCCGCCGCCGGCACGAGCCCCTTCGACCACTTCGTGTACGTGATCGCCGGCGACGGCGACCTGCAGGAAGGCATCACGAGCGAGGCTTCGTCCCTCGCCGGCCACCAGCAGCTCGGCAACCTGATCGCGATCTACGACAGCAACCAGATCTCGATCGAGGACGACACCAACATCGCGTTCACCGAGGATGTGGCCGCGCGTTATGACGCGTACCACTGGCACGTGCAGACGGTCGATTGGAAGAAGACGGGTGCCTACGTCGAAGACGTCGCCGCCCTCAACGACGCCATCGAGGCGGCCAAGGCCGTCACCGACAAGCCGTCCCTGATCATCCTGAAGACCATCATCGGCTGGCCCAGCCCGAAGAAGCAGAACACCGGAAAGATCCACGGTTCTGCTCTCGGCGCCGACGAGCTGGCCGCCGTCAAGACCGTGCTCGGTTTCGACCCGGCGCTGAACTTCGAGGTGTCCGACGAGGTCATCTCCCACACCCGCCAGGCGGTGGCGCGCGGCGCCGCGGTCCACGCGGAGTGGACCACCGCGTTCGACGCCTGGGCTGCCGCCAACCCGGAGCGGAAGGCGCTGCTCGACCGGGTTCTCGCCGGCGACCTGCCCGAGGGCGTCGACGCGGCGCTGCCCGTGTTCGAGGCCGACATCGAGGTCTCGACCCGTGCCGCTTCCGGCAAGGTGCTCACCGCCCTCGGCACCGTCATCCCCGAGCTCTGGGGCGGCTCCGCCGACCTCGCCGAATCGAACAACACGACCATCGGGGGCGCGGCGTCGTTCATTCCGAGCGAGCACTCCACCGGCGAGTGGACGGGCAACTCCTATGGCCGGGTGCTGCACTTCGGCATCCGCGAGCATGCCATGGCGGCCATCCTGAACGGCATCGTGCTGCACGGGAACACCCGCCCGTTCGGCGGAACGTTCCTGATTTTCAGCGACTACATGCGACCGGCCATCCGCCTGGCCGCCCTGATGAAGTCTCCCTCGATCTTCGTCTGGACCCATGACTCCGTCGCACTCGGCGAGGACGGCCCCACACACCAGCCGATCGAGCAGCTGGCGACCCTGCGCGCCATCCCGGGACTCGACGTTGTGCGACCCGGCGACGCCAACGAGGTTTCCTGGGCCTGGAAGACCATCCTCGAACGGCGCCAGGGACCGGCCGGGATCGTGCTGACCCGCCAGAACATTCCCGTGGTCCCGCGTGGCGACGGCGATGCCCACGGTGAGGTTTTCGCATCCGCGCGGAACGTCGCCCGGGGCGCCTACATCCTCGCCGAAGCGCCGGGAGGCACCCCCGACGTGATCCTGATCGGCACGGGTTCGGAGGTGCAGCTCGCCCTGGCCGCCCGTGAGCAACTGCGGGTCGACGGCATCCACGCCCGTGTCGTGTCTGCTCCCAGCCTCGAGTGGTTCCAGGAGCAGCCCGCGGAGTACCGCGAAAGCGTGCTCCCCCGTGAGATCACGGCCCGGGTGTCGGTCGAGGCCGGCATCGCCCTGACCTGGACAAGCTACGTCGGCGACCGCGGCCGCAGCGTCTCGATCGAGCACTTCGGCGCCTCGGCCGACTACAAGACCCTGTTCCGCGAATTCGGAATCACCACCGAGGCCGTCGTCGCCGCAGCCAAGGAATCCCTCGCCGCCCACTGACTCAACGGTCGGCGGCACCACATTCGGAACAACCTGCACATTTTTTAGGAGATTAGAGACATGACAGAGAACACTCCCCTCGCCGAACTTTCCCTCGCCGGCGTCAGCATCTGGCTGGACGACCTGTCCCGCGAACGGATCGTTTCCGGCGGGCTGCAGAACCTGATCGACACGAAAAACGTCGTCGGCGTCACCACCAACCCGACGATCTTCGCGGGCGCCCTCAGTAAGGGTGAGGCGTACGCCGAGCAGGTGGCCGCCCTCGCGGCCGCCGGCACCAGTGTGCACGATGCCGTGTTCGAGATCACGACGGATGACGTCACCGCGGCCAGCGACATCTTCCGCCCGGTCTACGATCGCACCAACGGCGTCGACGGACGCGTCTCGATCGAGGTCGAGCCTGGCCTCGCCCACGACGCGGCCGGCACCATCGCGCAGGCCCAGGAACTGTGGGCGAAGGTCAACCGTCCCAACGCCATGATCAAGATCCCGGCCACCGTTGAAGGGCTAGACGCCATCACCGCGACGATCGCGCTCGGCATCAGCGTCAACGTCACCCTGATCTTCAGCCTCGAGCGGCACCGCCAGGTCATCAACGCGTACCTCTCCGGCCTGGAGAAGGCCAAGGCCGCCGGCATCGACCTGTCCACGATCCACTCCGTGGCATCGTTCTTCGTGTCGCGGGTGGACACGGAGATCAACGCACGCCTCGAGGCCATCGGCACCGACTCGGCCCTCGCGCTGAAGAGCAAGGCCGGCGTCGCGAACGCCCAACTCGCGTATCAGGTCTTCGAAGAAGCATTCTCGACCGAGCGTGCCCTCGGCCTGCTGAGCGCGGGCGCCAACAAGCAGCGCCCGCTGTGGGCCTCCACCGGCGTCAAGGACCCCACGCTTCCCGCCACCCTCTACGTGACCAACCTGGTTGCCCCCGAGGTCGTCAACACCATGCCGGAGAAGACCCTCGCGGCGACCCTCGACCACGGAATCATCCCCGCGAACTCGGTCACCGGCGCGTACGACGAGGCCAACCTCGTCCTCGACGCCCTCGCCAACGAAGGCATCTCCTACGCCGACGTCACCCAGGTGCTCGAGACCGAGGGCGTCTCCAAGTTCGTGGTGTCCTGGAACGAGCTGCTGGACACCGTGACCCAGGCGCTGGATGCCGCCAAGACCGCCACCCGAAACGGTGCCGACCGGTGAGCTTCCGCATCTCCGTCAGTGGCGCCGCGGCCGACGCCGTGCGCGCCACCGTCCCCACCCTCGTCGCCGACCTCGTCGCCTCCGGCATCACCGCGCTGGACCCCGCCCTGTGGGGCCCCGACGCGGAAGCCGAAGCCGCCAAACGGCTCGGCTGGACCGAGTCCGTCGCCGATTCCCGCCCGCTGATCCCCGAGATTCTGGCCCTGCGCGATTCGCTGCGCGCCGCCGGAGTCACCCGCATCGCCCTCGCCGGCATGGGCGGGTCTTCCCTCGCCCCCGAGGTCATCACGCGCACCGCCGGGGTTCCCTTGACGGTCCTGGACTCCACGGACCCCGGCCAGGTGCTCGCCGCCCTCGGCGATCACCTCGCCGAGACCGCTCTGGTCGTCTCGTCCAAGTCCGGTTCGACGGCGGAAACCGACAGCCAGCGCCGCGTGTTCGAGCGGGCCTTCCGTGAGGCCGGGATCGACCCGGTCGACCGGATCATCGTGGTGACCGACCCGGGCTCCCCGCTCGACGCGGATGCCCGCTCGGTCGGCTACCGGGTGTTCAACGCCGACCCCACCGTCGGCGGGCGCTTTTCCGTACTGACGGCATTCGGACTCGTTCCGTCCGGACTCGCCGGCGTGGACATCGCGGAGCTCCTCGATGAAGCCGAGTCCATCTCGCTCTCGCTCGCCATCGACAGCCCGAAAAACCCCGGACTCATCCTCGGCGCGGCCATCGCGGCGACGAACCCGCGCAAGGACAAGCTCGCCCTCGTGGCCGACGGCACCCACATCGTCGGGTTCCCGGACTGGGCCGAACAGCTCATCGCCGAGTCGACCGGCAAGCAGGGCACCGGAATCCTCCCCGTCGTCCTCGACCCCACCGCACCCGAACTGACCGAGAACCTGCCCGACGTGCAGATCCTGCGCCTCGTCGACGACGCCGGCCTTCACCTGTTCGCCGACCACGACGGACGGGGCGAGATCCGCGTCAGCGGCACCCTCGGCGCCCAGTTCCTGGTCTGGGAGTACGCGACCGTCGTCGCGGGCCGTCTGCTCGGCATCAACCCGTTCGATCAGCCGGATGTCGAGGCCGCCAAGATCGCGACCCGTGGACTTCTCGACTCCCGCCCCGAGCCCGCCCCGGCCGCTTTCATCTCGGACGGCATCGAGATCCGGGGCACAGCCCACGTCATCGGCGCCGCGAGCGACCTCGCGTCTGCCATCGATGCCCTGATCGAGGAGCTCGGCCCGGACGGGTTCATCTCCGTGCAGGCCTACGTGAACCGGCTGGAACTGCCGCAGCTCGCGCAGATCCGCAGCCTCCTGGCCGCGCTCTCGAAGCGTCCGGTGACATTCGGCTGGGGGCCCCGGTTCCTGCACTCCACCGGTCAGCTGCACAAGGGCGGCCAGACCACCGGCGTCTTCCTGCAGATCCTGACGACCCCCGAGGTGGACCTGGACATCCCGGAGCGCCCGTTCACCTTCGGCGAGCTCATCCAGGCCCAGGCCAGCGGCGACGCCAGCGTTCTTGCCGCACACGGCCGCCCGGTCCTGACGCTGACGCTGACCCAGCCGCAGAAGAACATCACAACCCTGTTCGACGCCCTGCGCTGACGATCCGGCGCCGACCCTTCCGGGGCCGGCGCCGTCATCGTTTCCGCCGGACGGACTCAGCGCCGCACCGCCTCACCGCCTCACCGCCCCATCCTGAAGGAGCCGCATGCCCCCGGTGGAAATCACCCCGGAGTTCAATCCGCTGCGATCGCCGTCCGACCACCGTCTGAACCGGATTGCCGGGCCCAGCAGCCTCGTCATTTTCGGCGTCACCGGTGATCTGTCGCGGAAGAAACTCATGCCGGCGGTGTACGACCTGGCCAACCGAGGTCTCCTGCCTCCCGGCTTCGCTCTCGTCGGCTTCGCCCGGCGAGACTGGGACAACGAGGACTTCATGAAGGTGGTGCACGACTCCGTCAAGCAGTACGCGCGCACCGATTTCCACGAGGACGTCTGGGCACAGCTGGCCGAGGGAATCCGTTTCGTCCCCGGTTCCTTCGACGACGATGCCTCCTTCGAACTGCTGAAGGAGACCATCGCAGAACTGGACCGGGAGCGGGGCACGATGGGCAACCATGCGTTCTACCTCTCGATTCCGCCGAAGGCCTTTCCCCTCGTCACCGAGCAGCTCAGGCGGTCCGGGCTCGCCGAACAGAAGGACGGGCAGTGGCGCAGAGTCGTCATCGAGAAGCCGTTCGGCAGTGACCTGCAGACGGCGCGAAAGCTGAACGACGTCGTCGAGTCGGTCTTCTCCCCCGACTCCGTGTTTCGGATCGACCACTACCTGGGCAAGGAGACGGTGCAGAACATCCTTGCGCTGCGTTTCGCCAATCAGCTCTACGAGCCGATTTGGAACGCCAACTACGTCGACCACGTGCAGATCACCATGGCGGAGGACATCGGCGTGGGCGGCCGCGCCGGCTACTACGACGGCATCGGCGCCGCCCGAGACGTCATCCAGAACCACTTGCTCCAGCTCCTGGCCCTGACCGCGATGGAAGAGCCCATTTCGTTCGACGCGACGGACCTGCGCGCCGAGAAGGAAAAGGTACTGGCCTCCGTGCGGCTCCCGGACGACCTGGCCACCGGCACGGCTCGCGGCCAGTACGCGGGCGGGTGGCAGGGCGGCGAGAAGGTTCCCGGCTTCCTCGACGAGGATGGGATGGACCCCGAGTCCCTCACCGAGACGTATGCTGCGATCCGCTTGAGCATCGACACGCGTCGCTGGTCAGGGGTCCCCTTCTACCTGCGCGCGGGAAAGCGCCTCGGCCGCAGGGTCACCGAGATTGCCGTTGTCTTCAAACGCGCCCCCCAGCATCTCTTCGCCAAGGCCAACACGACTCCCCTCGGCGAGAACGCGCTGGTCATCCGGGTGCAGCCCGATGAGGGCGTCACCATCCGTTTCGGCTCCAAGGTGCCCGGCGTCGGCATGCAGGTGCGGGATGTGACCATGGACTTCGGCTATGGGCACGCCTTCACCGAGGCCAGCCCGGAAGCTTACGAACGTCTGATCCTGGATGTGCTCCTCGGCGATCCGCCCCTGTTCCCCCGGCACGAGGAGGTCGAACTGTCCTGGAAGATCCTCGACCCGATCGAGGAATTCTGGGCGACGCAGGGACAACCCGAGCAGTACCGGCCGGGAACCTGGGGTCCGTCCACCGCCGATGAACTTCTGGCCCGCGACGGCCGACACTGGAGACGCCCATGATCGTCGATCTGCCCAACACGACCACGTCCAAGATCTCAAAAGCCCTGGTCAGGATCCGCGAGGAGGGCGGCGCCGTCGCCCTCGGCCGCGTGTTGACGCTGATCATCGCGTCGACGATGGGTCACGAGGAAGAGGCGATCGAGGCGGCGAACGATGCCTCGAGGGAACACCCGATGCGGGTCATCGTGATGTCCACGCCCGAGTCCGACCCGACCGACCCGCACGCCTCCGCCCGGATCGATGCCGAAATCCGGGTCGGCGGTGACGCCGGGGCGAGCGAGGTGATCGTGCTTCGTGCCTACGGCGACGCCGCCAGCGACCAGGAAAGCCTGGTCACGGGGTTGCTCCTACCGGACGCCCCGGTCGTGGCCTGGTGGCCCGGTGTGGCCCCGGTCGTGCCCGCCGAGTCCCCGCTTGGGCGGATCGCCTACCGGCGCATCACGGACGCCTCCGCCCAGCCGGACCCGCAGGCGGCCCTGCACCACCTGTGCGCCTCGTACCGTCCCGGCGACACGGACTTCGCCTGGACCCGGTTGACCCTCTGGCGCGCCCAGCTCGCCGCCGTGCTCGACCAGCCCCCGTATCTGCCGGTCACGGCGGTGCGGGTGTCAGGCGCCGCCGACTCGCCGTCGACGACCCTGCTCGCCGCCTGGCTGTCGATGCAGCTCCAGGTCCCGGTGGACTACGAATTCACGACGGGACCGATGTCCCACGGCATCCGCTGCGTGCACCTGACGCGCTCGGCCGGCGTCATCTCCCTCGAACGCGAGGTCCCCGACATCGCGACGCTCACCCAGCCGGGTCAACCGGTTCAGGACCTCACCCTCAAACGTCGAAGCCTGCGGGACTGTCTCAGCGATGAGCTGCGCCGCCTGGATCCAGACGAACTGTATGGTGAAGTCATCACGCGCGGCCTACCGCACCTTGACGATGTGGTCGCAGAATTAACCGGAGGACGATCGTGACCAACGAACGACGAGTACTGGTGCACCCTAACCGGGCTGCCCTGGCGGCTTCGGTCGCCGCTAGATTCATCACCACCGCGGTTGACCTCCTGCACGAGCAGGGCGACCTCAACGTGGTCCTCACCGGGGGGTCCGTGGCCGTCGAAGTGCTGGAGGCCGTCAACGCCTCCGCGGCCCGCGACACCATCGACTGGGAGCAGGTGGCATTCTGGTGGGGCGACGAACGCTGGGTGCCCAAAAACCACCCCGAACGTAACGAGCTCCAGGCCCGCACGGCTCTGCTGGACCACATCGAGATTCCTGCTGGGAACATCCACCCCTTCGCCGCGTCGGACGAGGGACTCGACCTGGACGAGGCCGCCGCCAGCTACGCCGCCGAGCTGGAGTCCCACTCGATCGAAGGAACGGCCCTGCCGCGCTTCGACGTCACGTTCCTCGGTGTGGGCCCCGACGGCCACGTCGCGTCCCTGTTCCCGCATCAGGCCGGAATCCGGGAAAACGCCGCCAGCGTGATCGCGGTGCGCTCCTCGCCGAAACCCCCGGCGGAGCGCCTCAGCCTCACCCGACCGGCCCTCAACTCGTCGCGGTGCATCTGGATGGTCCTGGCCGGCCCGGACAAGGCCTCGGCCCTGGGCCTCGCCCTCGCGGGAGCCAGCCGGGATGAGGTCCCCGTGGCCGGGATCAAAGGTCGCCGGTACACGAACTTCTTCGTCGACCGTGAGGCCGCCGCGGAGGTTCCCGAGAACCTCACCGCGTCCTCCTTCTGACCGGGTCACGCCGAACAGGCACGAAAAAGGCCCCGACATCGTCGGGACCTTTTCTGGTTCGTGGTGACGTCAGGTCAGTTCGTGGCCGTCAGCTTTCCTCGGCGAACGCGAAGCTGCTGGAGTGCCTCCTCGAGCAGGGATTCCGCTTCCTCCTCCGTGCGCCGTTCCTTGACGTACGCGAGGTGGGTCTTATACGGCTCGAGCTTGACGACCGAGGGCGGGTTTTCCTTGTCGCGTCCGGCCGGCAGGCCGGAGGACGGGCAGTCGATGGTTTCGGGGATCTCGTCGTCGGGCAGATTGGCCGCGAAGTAGCGAACGGTCTCGTTGCCGAGGGCGTCCCAGTAGGACACCTTGATGCGGTCCGCGTGGAAACCGCGGTCCTGCTCGCCCATGGGGCCAGCTCCTACACGGGAGCCACGGATTGCGCTGCCACCAGATGCCATGTTGTTCCTCCGCTTGAAAAGGGCCTGAAGCCGATCGGCCGAATGAGCTGGTACTCGTCAAAACTGTGGAGCGGGCGTTACAGTCCCGCGTCGAATTTGGTGATCAACCCGAGGATCACGATGCAGGTTATCCAGAGCAGGGCGAGGATGACCGTGATGCGGTTGAGGTTGCGCTCCGCCACGCCTGAAGCCCCGAGGTTCGAGGTGACACCACCGCCGAACATGTCGGACAAGCCTCCACCGCGCCCCTTGTGCAGCAAAATGAGCATGGTGAGCAGCAGGCTCGTAATTCCGAGCAATACCTGCAGTACAACCTGGAGAATCTCCACGCGAAACCTTTCACAGTGCGGTGGCAGCAAAAGCCCCACCAAGATCAGTCATAATCATAGCCTGCATCACGAACCAACCCGCCGACCCCCGGAACGGGGGCCGACGGGTTGGTTCATTACCAGCGTCGGGGATGAACCCCTACAGGCCGACGTGCTTCTGGAACCGGACGATGCTCGAGAACTCGTCGATGTCCAGGCTGGCGCCGCCGACGAGCGCGCCGTCAACGTTGGGCTCGCGCATGTAACCCGCGATGTTGACGCCCTTCACCGAACCGCCATACAGGATGCGCGTCTTGTCGGCCACATCCTGACCGAGCGTTTCCTTGAGCACGAGACGCAACTGTGCCGCCACCTGCTCGGCCTGTTCAGGCGTTGCCGCCTGGCCGGAGCCGATCGCCCAAACGGGCTCGTAGGCGACGACGAAGTCGGCCGCGTCAGTGACACCGGACAGGGCCGCACGCAGCTGGGCAACCGGCACCGCACTCGGGCCGTGCAGTTCCAGGTCCGCGGCGGTCTCGCCGACGCAGATGATTGGTACCAAATTGTGCTTGAGCGCTGCCGAAACCTTGGCCGCGACCTGCTCGTCGGTCTCCGCGTGCAGCGTGCGCCGCTCGGAGTGCCCGATGAGCACGTACTTGCACTCAAGCTGGGCCAGGAACGCACCGGAGATCTCGCCGGTGTACGCGCCTGAATCGTGTGCCGACAGGTCCTGGGCGCCGAAGGCGATCGGGAGCTTGTCGGCGGACACCAGCGTCTGCACCGAGCGGAGGTCGGTGAACGGCGGGAAAACCGCCACCTCGACCGCTGCGACATCGTGCTTGGCGTCCTTCAGGTTCCAGGCGAGCTTTTGCACGAAGGCGATGGCCTGGAGGTGGTCCAGGTTCATCTTCCAGTTGCCTGCAATCAGCGGAGTACGCCGTGGGTGTTCGTTTACTGCCATCCGAGGACCTCCAGTCCTGGCAGGCGCTTACCCTCGAGGAACTCGAGGCTCGCGCCGCCGCCGGTAGAAATGTGACCGAACTGGTCATCGGTGAAGCCGAGGGTGCGCACCGCGGCGGCAGAGTCTCCGCCACCGACAACGCTCAAACCGTCGACCTCGGTCAGCGCGGCGGCAACCGTGCGGGTGCCCTCCGCGAACGGGGCCAGCTCGAACACGCCCATCGGGCCGTTCCAGAAGACCGTCTTGGACGCCCGGATGATGTCAGCGAATGCCGCTGCCGTCTCCGGCCCGATGTCCAGGCCGAGACCTGAGGCTCCGAAGGTGGTGTCTTCGATACCGCTGGCCGGGGTGACTGCGATTTCCGCGTCGGCCCCGAACTTCGAGGCGACGACGACGTCCGTCGGGACCACGATCTTCACGCCCAGGCGCTCAGCCTCCTGAAGGTAACCGCGAACGGTTTCGATCTGGTCGGCTTCGAGCAGGCTTGCGCCGACCTTGTGACCCTGGGCTGCGAGGAAGGTGTAGGCCATGCCGCCGCCGATGAGCAGCGAATTGACGCGGGGCAGCAGGTGCCCGATGACGCCCAGCTTGTCCGAGACCTTCGAGCCGCCCAGGACCACCGCGTACGGAGCCTCGGGCTTCTCGGTGAGGCGGTCGAGGACTTCGAGCTCCGCGGCGATCAGGAGGCCGGCCGCGCTGGGAAGAATCCCCGCGAGGTCGAACACGCTGGCCTGCTTGCGGTGCACGACGCCGAAGCCGTCGGACACGAGCACATCGCCCAGAGCGGAAAGCTCCGTGGCGAACGCGCCGCGCTCGGCGTCATCCTTCGCGGTCTCCCCCGCGTTGAAGCGGAGGTTCTCGAGAACGACGACCTCCCCGTCGGCGAGGGCGGCCACGGCGGCCTGAGCCGAAGCACCGACCGTGTCCGTGGCGAAGGCCACGTCCGCGCCCAGCAGTTCGGCGAGTCGGACCGCCACCGGGGCCAGGCTGTACCTGGCTTCCGGGGCGCCCTTGGGGCGTCCGAGGTGCGAAACGATCACAACTCGGGCACCCTGCTCACGCAGAGCCTTGATCGTCGGCAGGGACGCCCGCACGCGGCCATCATCCGTGATCTCGCCGTCTTTCAACGGCACGTTGAGGTCACAACGGACGATGACGCGCTTTCCGCTCAGCTGTCCCAGTGATTCGATAGTACGCAGCGTCACTGCGGACCCCGTTAGAGGCTCTTGGCGACGAGCGCGGTGAGGTCAACCATGCGGTTGGAGTAGCCCCACTCGTTGTCGTACCAGGAGGACAGCTTGACCTGGTCGCCGATGACGCGCAGCAGGCCGGCATCGAAGATGGAGGAGTGCGGGTCGGTGACGATGTCGCTGGAGACGATTTCATCTTCCGTGTACATCAGGATTCCCTTGAGGGGGCCCTCGGCGGCAGCCTTGTACGCAGCCTTGATGGCCTCGACCGTGACCGGACGCTCAGCAATGACGGTGAGGTCGGTGATGGAACCGGTGGGAACCGGAACGCGTAAAGCGAAGCCGTCAAGCTTGCCCTTGAGCTCGGGGAGGACGATGCCCAGGGCCTTGGCGGCACCGGTCGACGTCGGGATGATGTTCACGGCTGCGGCACGGGCGCGACGCAGGTCGGAGTGCGGGCCGTCCTGCAGGTTCTGGTCGGCGGTGTACGCGTGGATGGTCGTCATCAGGCCGGACTTGATGCCGAAGTTGTCGTTGAAGACCTTGGCGAGCGGCGCGAGGCAGTTCGTGGTGCACGACGCGTTGGAGATGATGTCGAACTTGGCCGGGTCGTAGTCCTGCTCGTTGACGCCCATGACGATCGTGGCCGCGTCGCCTGTGGCGGGAGCGGAGACGATGACCTTCTTGGCGCCGGCGGTGATGTGCTTGCGCGCGTCCTCGGCCTTGGTGAAGCGACCGGTCGACTCGATCACGATGTCGACGCCCAGGGCGCCCCAGGGAAGGTTGGCCGGGTCGCGCTCGGCGAGGACCTTAATCGGCTTGCCGTCGACGATGATCGAGTCACCCTCAACGGAAACGGTGGCGTTCAGGCGACCGGTGATGGAGTCATATTTAAGGAGGTGAGCCAGCGTCTTCGTGTCGGTGAGGTCGTTCACAGCGACGATCTCGATGTCACTGCCCTGGGCGAGGGCAGCGCGAAGATAATTGCGGCCAATGCGGCCGAATCCGTTAATACCAATCTTTACAGACACAGATGACTCCTAATATTTGTGCGCCGGAGCGCGTTTTGATGGTTGAAACGGGACGGGCTGCGGGCCCCCGGAGGGGCCCGGCTCCTCTAGGAGAGGAGCAGCAGTCCGTTGGTCTTTTCGCGTGCCACGGAGAAGCGCTCCTGGACGTTCGCCCAGTTGACGATGTTCCAGAAGGCCTTCACGTAATCGGCACGAACGTTGCGGTAATCGAGGTAGTACGCGTGCTCCCAGACGTCCAGCATCAGCACCGGGATGGTGCCGGCGGCGAAGTTCGCCTGCTGGTCGAAGAACTGCTGGATGATCAGTCGCTGGCCGATGGAGTCCCAGGCGAGCACCGCCCAGCCGGAGCCCTGCACACCGAGCGCCACCGCGGCGAAGTGCGCGCGGAACTTGTCGAACGAGCCGAAGTTGTCGTCGATGGCGCCGGCCAGCTCGCCAGTGGGCTTGTCGCCACCGTCCGGGGAGAGGTTCGTCCAGAAGATCGAGTGGTTGACGTGACCGCCGAGGTTGAACGCAAGGTCCTTCTCGAGCTTGTTCACGTAGGTGAGGTCGCCGGCGTCGCGGGCCTCGGCCAGCTGTGCAAGGGCCGTGTTAGCCCCGGTCACGTACGCCTGGTGGTGCTTGCCGTGGTGCAGTTCCATGATGGTGCCGCTGATGCTCGGCGCGAGGGCCGAGTAGTCGTAGGCCAAAGCCGGAAGTGTGTATTCAGCCAATGTGCATCTCCTCTGTAGTGGACGACGCGAAATGCGCCGCTACCAGTTCGTGAGCAACTATTTCAGTCTACTCAGGATGGGGTGGACCTGTGACGGGGATGTGGGAAAGCTGGACGCCGCTAGACGTCGTCGAGGTCGGCGGGCAGGTTGGCGTCGGTGCCGGGGATCCCCTGGTCTGCGGCTTTCTTGTCGGCCATGGCCAGCAGCCGGCGGATGCGGCCAGCGACGGCATCCTTCGTCATCGGCGGGTCCGCGTGGTGACCGAGCTCGTCGAGGCTGGAGTCCCGGAAGGAGAGGCGCAGGTCGCCCGCGTAGCGCAGGTGTTCCGGAATGTCCTCGCCGAGGATCTCCATGGCCCGCTGCACCCGGGCGCACGCAGCAACGGCGGCCTGGGCGGAGCGCCGCAGGTTGGCGTCATCGAAGTTGACCAGGCGGTTGGCGGTCGCTCGCACCTCGCGGCGCTGGCGGAGGGCCTCCCAGTTGAGCACCGTCTCCTGCGCGCCCATGTGCACGAGCATCGCGCCGATCGCGTCGCCGTCACGGATCACGACGCGGTGCACGCCGCGCACCTCGCGGGCCTTCGCGGCCACGCCGAGGCGTCCGGCGGCGCCCACCAGCGCCATGGCGGACTCGTTCCCCGGGCAGGTGACCTCCAGCGCTGCGGAGCGCCCCGGATCGGTGAGCGACCCGTTGGCCAGGAAGGCGCCGCGCCAGACGGCGGCGATTTCCTCCCGGGACCCGGTGGTGAGGCGGTTCGGTAACCCGCGGATGGGGCGTCGCCTGGCATCGAGCAGACCCGTCTGCCGCGCGAGGGTCTCGCCTCCCTCGAGCACGCGAACGAGGAAGTGGCTATTGCGGCGCAGGCCGGAGGCGTCGATCACGGAAACGTCGCTGCGCACGCCGTACAGTTCGGCCAGGTCCTTCCGCACCCGGCGGGCCAGCAGTGCGGTGTCGAGCTCGGATTCGATCGCGATCCGGCTGGAGATCATGTGCAGGCCCCCGGAAAACCGGAGGATCGTCGCCAATTCCGCGGCGCGCACCGTGGTCTTTGAAACTTCAACGCGAGCAAGCTCGTCTTTAACGTCGGCGGTGAGTGCCAATCGCTTGTCCATTCTGTCGTCCTGGCCCAGGGTTCTGGACGTTGTGTTCGTACTGGCCGGTGTCGGCGTCTGCTTGACGCAGGCATCGATGGCCGTGGCTATTCTCGGCCGAGGTCGCGATTCTTGAGGCTGACGGCGACGCCGGGGAAGTCTTTGATCAGAGCCGCGATTTCAGCGGCCATGGCAACCGAGCGGTGCTTGCCGCCCGTGCAGCCGACGGCGATGGTGGCGTGACGCTTGTTCTCCCGCTGGTACCCCGCGAGCACCGGTTCGAGGGCGGCGGCGTAGTGCGCGATGAACTCCCGTGCGCCGGTCTGTTCGAGCACGAAGTCCCGCACCTCGGCGTCCTGCCCGTTGTGCGCCCGGAGCTCGGGGATCCAGAACGGGTTCGGCAGGAAGCGGACATCGGCCACCATGTCGACGTCGGTGGGGAGACCGTACTTGAAACCAAAGCTCATCAGGGTCACGTGCACCCCGGCGGCGTCCGCGGCCGCGAAGCGTTCGGTGATGGTCGTGGCGAGCTGGTGGATGTTCAGGTCGGACGTGTCGATCACGAGGTCGCACGACTCGCGCACGGCGCTGAGCTTGGACCGCTCGGCCGAGATGCCGTCGAGGATGGTGCCGTCGGCCTGCAGCGGATGCGGCCGCCGCACGGATTCGAAGCGGCGCACGAGCACGTCGTCCCGCGCCTCGAGGAAGATGACCCGCACCTGGGCGCTCTTGCGCAGCGAGTGCACGATCTCCTGGAAGTCGGTGAAGAAGTCGCGCCCGCGGATGTCGACCACGGCGGCGATCTTCGGCAGGCTCGTGCCGGCGCGGCCGACGAGTTCGACGAGCGGGCGCAGCATCTGCGGCGGCAGATTGTCGACCACGTACCAGCCGAGGTCTTCCAAGGCATTTGCGACGGTCGAGCGACCTGCCCCGGACATGCCCGTCACGATAAGCATTTCCTGCCTGTCGTTCTCCGTTGTCATTCTGAACTGCGCCTTCGGTTGGATGTGGCCTGAGTGACCAGCCTACCGATCAGCAGAGCGCTTCAGGAGCGCAAATGCTCGTGGATGGCTGTCGCCAGCACCGGTCCGATGCCCCGGACCTCGGAGATGGCGTCCGCCGGGGCCTCCTTGAGACGCGCGACGGAGCCGAAATGCTGCAGCAGCACCTTCACCCGGGCGGGACCGAGCCCGGGGATCTCCCCCAGCACCGTGTTGATGTCGCGCTTGCGCCTGGTGCGCTGGTGCACGATCGCGAACCGGTGGGCCTCGTCGCGGATGCGCTGGATCAGGAACAGTGCATCGCTGTTGCGGGGCAGGATCACGGGATAGTCGGAGTCGGGCAGCCAGATCTCCTCGAGCCGCTTGGCGATGCCGCAGAGCTGGATGCCCGTGACGCCGGATTCGCGCAGGGCCCGGGCCGCCGCGGCCACCTGGGGCTGGCCTCCGTCGACGATCAGGAGGTTCGGCTGGTACCTGAATTTCTTGCGCTTCCCCGAGGCGTCGCCGACCGGGGCATCCGTCGTCGCAGTCTCGGCGTCGGCCCCCCCCTCCTCGGGCACCAGGTATGCCAGGCGGCGAGTGAGGGTGCGGTAGATGGAGTCGGTGTCATCGGTCGACTCCGGGATGCTAAACCGGCGGTATTCGTCGGTGCGCGGCAGGCCGTCCTCGAACACGACCATCGACGCGACGATGTTGGTGCCGCTCAGGTGGGAGACGTCGTAGCACTCCATGCGCAGGGGGGCCGAGGGCATCTCCAGCGCCTCCTGGATGTCTTCCAGCGCCTTGGACCGGGCGACGAAGTCGGAGCTTCTGCGGGTCTTGTAGAGCATCAGGGCGTGCTTGGCGTTCTGCGTGGCGGTCGCGAGCAGGGCCGCCTTCTCCCCCCGCTGGGCCGCGACAAGCCTGACCTTGCGCTTGGCCAGGCCGGCCAGCCAGATCTCCAGCGCCTCGGCGTCGTCGGGCAGGAGCGGCACCACGATTTCCCGCGGCGGCACGGCACCCCCGCCGTAGGCCGTCTGCATGACCGAGTCGATCAGTTCACCCGTCGACACGTCGAGCTCCTTGTCGACCATCCAGCCGCGCACACCACGGATGCGCCCGCCCCGGACGATGAACAGCTGCACCGCGGCAGCCAGCTCGTCCTCTTCGATGGCGAAGAGGTCGATGTCGACGCTGTCCCGCAGCACGACGGCGCTCTTCTCCAGCACGGCGTTGAGGGCCAGGACCTGGTCCCGGCGCTTCGCGGCGACCTCGTAGTTCTGGTGCGCCGCGGCATCCTTCATCTCCGCGGTCAGCGTGTTGATCAGCTTTCGATCCTGGCTACCCATGAAACTGACGAACTGGTTCACGATAACCCGGTGTTCCTCGATGGTCACCTTGCCGGAACAGGGACCGAAGCAGCGGCCGATCTGGCCCGCGAAGCACGGCTTGCCCGACTGCATGGCGCGCTTGTAGTTGGAGTTGTTGCAGGTGCGGATCGGGAAGGCCTTGAGCATGAGCTCGATGGTCTCGTGCACGGCCCAAACCTTCGGATACGGACCGAAATACCGGGCCCTGCGGATTCCCGTGGTGCGGGTGACAAGGGCGCGCGGGGCCTCGTCGGCGAGGGTGACGGCGAGGTAGGGGTAGGACTTGTCGTCCTTGAACTTCACGTTGAACGGCGGGTCGAACTCGTTGATCCACGTCCATTCGAGCTGGAGCGCCTCGACCTCGGTGCCGACGACGGTCCATTCGACCGAGGTGGCCGTGGTGACCATGCGCCGGGTGCGCTCGTGCAGGCTGCTGAGCGGGGCGAAATAGTTCGCGAGACGGGCCCGCAGGCTGTTGGCCTTGCCGACGTAGAGCACCCGTCCGGTTTCGTCGCGAAACCGGTAGACCCCCGGGCTCGTGGGGATTTCTCCGGTCTTGGGCCGGTAGCTCAGCGCGTCGGACATGGTATCCCTGCTCGCGCCTACTGCGCTGCCAGGACCTCCTTGAGGAACGTGCCGGTGTGGCTCTTCTTCACGGTGGCGATGTGCTCCGGCGTCCCCGTGGCGAGCACGAGGCCGCCGCCGGAACCGCCCTCGGGGCCAAGGTCGATCACCCAGTCCGCGCACTTGATCACGTCGAGGTTGTGCTCGATCACGATCACCGTGTTGCCTTTGTCGACGAGGCTGTTCAGCACGAGCAGCAGCTTGCGCACATCTTCGAAGTGCAGGCCGGTCGTCGGCTCGTCGAGCACGTACACGCTGCGGCCGTTGGAGCGCCGCTGCAGCTCGGTGGCGAGTTTGACCCGCTGGGCCTCGCCGCCGGAGAGCGTGGTCGCGCTCTGGCCGAGCCGCACGTAGCCGAGCCCCACCTCGACGAGGGTCTTCAGGAAGCGGTGGATCGCGGAGATCGGTTCGAAAAAGTCGGCGGCCTCGCTGATGGGCATGTCCAGCACCTCGGCGATGCTCTTGCCCTTGTAATGCACGGTGAGGGTGTCTCGGTTGTACCGGGATCCCCCGCAGACCTCGCAGGCCACGTAGACGTCCGGCAGGAAGTTCATCTCGATCTTGATCGTGCCGTCGCCGGAGCAGGCCTCGCAGCGGCCGCCCTTGACGTTGAAGCTGAACCGGCCGGGCAGGTACCCGCGCGCCTTCGCCTCGACGGTCTCGGAGAACAGGGTGCGGATCTTGTCGAACACGCCGGTATAGGTCGCCGGGTTCGAGCGCGGGGTGCGCCCGATCGGCGCCTGGTCGACGTGGATGACCTTGTCGAGGTGGTCGAGTCCAGTGACGCGGGTGTGGCGCCCGGGAAGCTTGCGGGCGCCGTTGAGCCGGTTGGCCAGGACGCGGTACAGGATGTCGTTCACCAGCGACGACTTGCCCGATCCGCTGACCCCGGTGACCGCGGTGAAGGTACCGAGCGGGAAGCTGACGGTCACCTTCCTGAGGTTGTTCGCCTCCGCGCCGACGACCGTGATCTCCCGGGCGGGGTCGATCTCCCGCCGGGTCGTGGGCGTGGGGATCGATTTGCGGCCGGCCAGGTAGTCGCCGGTCAGAGACGCGGTGTTCGTGAGCAGGTCGGCGTACGAGCCGGAGTGCACGACATGCCCGCCGTTGACGCCGGCCCCGGGGCCGATGTCGACGATCCAGTCCGCCGTCTTGATGGTGTCCTCGTCGTGCTCGACCACGATCAGGGTGTTGCCGAGGTCGCGCAGCGTGACGAGGGTCTCGATCAGGCGCCGGTTGTCGCGCTGGTGCAGGCCGATGCTCGGCTCGTCCAGCACATAGAGCACGCCGGTGAGTCCGGAGCCGATCTGGGTCGCCAGCCGGATGCGCTGGGCTTCGCCGCCGGAGAGGGTCGCCGCGGCGCGGGCCAGGTTGAGGTAGTTCAGGCCGACCCGGATCAGGAAGTCCAGGCGTGCCTTGATCTCCCGCAGGACCTGGGCCGCAATGACCGCCTCCCGGTCGGTGAGCTCGAGCTTGTTCATGAAGACTCGCGCGTCACTGAGGCTGAGGTTGCAGACATCCGCGATGCTCGCGTCGTGCACGAGCACCGCGAGCACCTCGGGCTTGAGCCGGGTGCCGGCGCAGACGGGGCAGTCGACCTCGCGCAGGTACTCGCCCCAGCGTGCCCGCTGCGTGTCGGACTCGGCCTGGAGGTACTGGCGCTCGATGTAGGGGACGACACCCTCGAAGCCGGAAGTGTAGCTCATCTCCCGGCCGTAGCGGTTCTTCCACTTCACCTTGACCTCGAAGTTGTCGCCGCGGAGCACGGCGTTCTGCACCTCCTCGGGGAGGTCGCCCCAGGGGGTGTCGAGGGAGAAGTCCAGGTCGCGGGCGAGGCCGTCGAGGAGCTTCTCGTAGTACTGGAACAGGCCCTTGCCCTGGGTGGTCCAGGGCAGGACCACGCCTTCCGCGATGCTCAGTTGCGGATCACCGAGGAGGAGGTCGGCATCGACCGACATGCGCGTGCCGAGACCGGAGCATTCGGGGCAGGCGCCGAACGGGGCGTTGAATGAGAAGGTGCGGGGTTCGATCTCGGTCAGCTGCACGGGGTGGTTGTTGGGGCAGGAGAGCTTCTCCGAGTAGCTCTGCCAGGCCTCGTCGCCCTCGAGGTCGACGTAGTTGATCTGCACGATTCCGTCGGTCAGTTTGAGCGCGGTCTCAAGGGAGTCCGTGAGCCGGCTGAGCAGCTCGGGTGCGGCGACCAGCCGGTCGATAACCACGGAGATGTCGTGCTTGACCTGCTTCTTCAGGGTGGGCGGCTCGCTGAGCTGAATCTGGGTGCCGTCGACGATGGCCCGGGAATAGCCGCCGGCCGCGAGTTCCTTGAACAGGTCGACGAATTCGCCCTTCTTCTGCGAGACCACGGGGCTGAGTACCTGGTACCGCACGCCCGTCTCGAGCTCCATCAGCTGGTCGGCGATCTGCTGCACGGTCTGCGCCTGGATGACCTCACCGCAGACCGCGCAGTGCGGAATGCCGATGCGCGCCCAGAGCAGCCGCATGTAGTCGTAGACCTCGGTGATGGTGCCCACGGTCGAGCGCGGGTTGCGGTTGGTCGACTTCTGATCGATTGAGACGGCCGGGCTCAGGCCCTCGATGAAATCGACGTCGGGTCGGTCCACCTGCCCCAGGAACTGGCGCGCGTAGGCGGAGAGCGACTCAACGTATCGCCGCTGGCCCTCCGCGAAGATGGTGTCGAACGCGAGGGAGGACTTGCCGGAGCCGGACAGCCCGGTGAACACGACAAGCGAATCCCGAGGGATCTCCAGGTCGACGTTGTGCAGGTTGTGCACACGCGCACCGCGGACGTTGAGTTTTGACCCGGACTCTACCTTGGAAATTGACACTTTTCGAGTCTATGCAGTGCGCCGACACTGATACACCCAGAACAACGCTCTGAGCGAACACGTGTTCGAATTTTTGTTCGGAAGCCGGTCAGATGTGGCCGGCCTTCTCCATCTGACGCAGCTCACGCTTGAGCTCGGAGACCTCGTCGCGCAGCCGGGCCGCGAGTTCGAACTTGAGTTCCCCGGCCGCCTCGAGCATCTGGCCGTTCAGGTCGGCGATGATGGATTCGAGGTCGTTGGCGCCGTTCGCGGCCAGTCCCTGCCGGCGCGGGGTCGCAGCGACGCTTTTCCGGCGCGCGTCGCGGCCGGCCAGGAGCTCGGCCGTGTCGGCTTCCTCCCTCGCCAGAACCTCGGTGATATCCGCGATGCGCTTGCGGAGCGGGGTGGGGTCGATGCCGTGCAGCGTGTTGTAGGCGACCTGTTTCTCGCGGCGACGATCGGTTTCGTCGATGGCACGCTCCATCGAGGCCGTGAGCCGGTCGGCATACATGTGCACCTCGCCGGAGACGTTGCGGGCCGCGCGCCCGATGGTCTGGATGAGAGACGTCGCCGACCGGAGGAAACCCTCCTTGTCGGCGTCGAGGATGGCGACCAGCGACACCTCGGGAAGGTCGAGCCCTTCCCGGAGCAGGTTGATGCCGACGAGAACGTCGTAGACACCGGCCCTGAGCTCGGTCAGGAGCTCGACCCGGCGCAGGGTGTCGACGTCGGAGTGGAGGTACCGCACCCGGACACCGGCCTCGGTCAGGAAGTCGGTGAGTTCTTCCGCCATCTTCTTCGTCAGAGTGGTGACCAGGACGCGCTCGTTCCGTTCGACACGCTTGTGGATCTCCTCGAGCAGGTCGTCGATCTGGCCCTTGCTCGGCTTCACGACGATCTGCGGGTCGATCAGCCCGGTCGGGCGGATGATCTGCTCCACGACACCGTCGGCGATGCCCATCTCGTACTTTCCCGGCGTCGCGGACAGGTAGACGGTCTGGCCGACCCGTCCCTTGAATTCGGAGAATTTGAGCGGCCGGTTGTCCAGGGCGCTCGGCAGGCGGAATCCGTGTTCGACGAGGGTGCGCTTGCGGGACGAGTCGCCCTCGTACATGGCGCCGATCTGCGGCACCGTCACGTGGGACTCGTCGATGACCATCAGGAAATCGTCGGGGAAGTAGTCCAGGAGGCAGTGCGGGGCCTCCCCCGGGGCCCGGGCGTCGATGTGCCGGGAATAGTTCTCGATCCCGGAGCAGAAGCCGATCTGTTCCATCATCTCGAGGTCGAAGGTCGTGCGCATGCGGAGGCGCTGGGCTTCGAGCAACTTGCCTTCACGTTCGAGCTGTTCCAGCCGCTCGGCGAGTTCTTCCTGAATGGTGACGATCGCGCGCTGCATGACATCCGTGCTCGCCACGTAGTGCGACCCGGGGAAGACGGACACCGACTCGAGTTTCCTCACGATGTCGCCGGTGAGCGGATGCAGGCTGTACAGCGCTTCGATCTCGTCGCCGAACATCTCGATCCGGATCGCGAGCTCTTCGTACATCGGAATGATCTCGATGGTGTCGCCGCGCACCCTGAAATGCCCCCGGGAGAAGTCGACGTCGTTGCGTTGGTACTGCATCGCCACGAACTTGCGGATCAGCCAGTCCCGGTTGATCTGCTGGCCGACCTGCAGGGCGACCATCGCCTGAAGGTAGCCCTCGGGCGTGCCGAGACCGTAGATGCACGACACGGTGGACACGACGATGACGTCCCGCCGGCTGAGCAGGGAGTTAGTGGTGGAGTGCCGCAGCCGCTCGACCTCGGCGTTGATCGAGGAGTCCTTCTCGATGAAGGTGTCGGTCTGGGGCACGTAGGCCTCGGGCTGGTAGTAGTCGTAGTAGGACACGAAGTATTCGACAGCGTTATTGGGCATCAGCTCGCGGAACTCGTTCACGAGCTGAGCTGCCAGGGTCTTGTTGTGGGCCAGGACCAGGGTCGGGCGCTGCACCTGCTCGATCAGCCAGGCGGTGGTCGCGGATTTGCCGGTTCCGGTGGCGCCGAGCAGCACGATGTCGGTCTCCCCGGCATTGATCCGGCCGGCCAGTTCGGCGATCGCGGTGGGCTGGTCGCCGCTCGGTGTGTACTCGCTGACCACCTCGAACGGATGCACTGAGCGCGTGGGTTCCATGATATCTAGTCTAAGGAGCAGCCCTGACAGTACGGTCTTCGCGTCCGGCGTGAATCTGTTCCCAGAGCAGGTCTACCTGCTCGAGAGTCTGCTCGAGGGTGCCTCCGGTCTCGAGGACCACGTCGGCGATTGCGAGCCGCTCGGCGTCGCTGGCCTGCGAGCGGATCCTGCGTTCCGCCTCACCGGCATCCATCGCGCGCAGATCCACCATGCGGCGCACCCGGGTCTCCTCGTCGGCCTGGGTGACCACGACCAGGTCGAACGGATGGTCGACGGCGGCTTCCACGAGCAGGGGCACGTCGTAGACGACGACTGCCTCCGGGTCGGCTCGTTCTGCCTCCCTGATGCGCGCGTTGGACATCGCCCGCACCGCCGGGTGCACGATCGCGTTGAGGCGGCTGAGCGCATCCGGGTCGGCGAAGACCAGTGCGCCCAGGGCCGCTCGATCCAGGGCGCCCTCGGCATTGAGTACCCCCGGGCCGAAGGCATCGGCGATCTGCGCGAGGGCCGGGGTGCCCGGTCCGACCGCGAGCCTCGCCAGATGGTCGGCGTCGATATGCACGGCGCCGTGCTGCACGAGTTGGCGCGCCACAGTGCTCTTTCCGGATGCGATCCCGCCGGTCAGTCCAATCAAGTACACGCCTGTAATGCTAACGGCCCGTGCTCATCCGCACCTTTGTCAGCGGGGGGGCGGGCAGTCCACCGTCGTTGCCGACACGGATGGCGTCGGCAATGCCGACGGTGACGGTAATCCGGCCGGCCAGGCCCGCAGTGCGGCCGATATGTTGATTCGGGCTCTTCCCACGAACGAACGCTGTCGCACATTGCGCGCCTGGGCGCGAACTTTTTTCTGCCGGGGCATGCGGAACAAAGTTCTACCAGACGGTCGCCGCGGCCCGCCATTCACTCGTCATGTGCGCGGTTGGTCCGGCTTACGGGACAGCGGATGACCCCACGCGCGACGGCAGAATGTCGTCAGCAGAGTCCGAGCCGGTGGCACTTGGGAAACGCAAAGACGATCTTGTACTTGTGTCTATTGGATAGACGTTGGTCATCCTCGTAGAGGGCACTGGTGCTGGACTGTCCGGTTACGTCCCCGTGAGTGGTGTGATTTCCCGCTCTTGAGCGTTGCTTCGTCAACGTGAGGAGCCACCGTGGGATGGTCAGTGAGTACCGATCAAAGAACTCACAAAGGACACCACACGATGGCTCTAGACCAGTCTGCCCTGCTTGACCTGCTGGGAGAACTCAAACTCACCGATGTCACCGACCGAATCCGCGTCGCGACCGAAACTCTCTATCAAGAATTGATCGATGCGGAGGCGACCGCGTTCATCGGCGCCGCCCCGTTCGAACGCTCCGGCGACCGCACCGCCCACCGCAACGGCACCCGGCCGCGGACGTTGACGACGACGGCCGGGGACCTCGATCTGAAGATCCCGAAGCTGCGCGCCGGCTCCTTCTTCCCGGCGCTGTCGGAGCGGCGCCGCCGGGTCGACCAGGCGTTGTTCGCGGTCGTGATGGAGGCCTACGTTCACGGTGTATCGACCCGGAAGGTCGACGATCTGGTCAAGGCGCTCGGTGCTGACACCGGGATCTCGAAGTCGGAAGTGTCCCGGATCTGCGCGGGCCTGGATGCCGAGGTCGCCCAGTTTCGCGACCGCACCCTCGCCGCGCGGAATAAGGGCACCACCGGCGACATCGGCATAATCCGGAGGTCGGCATAAGGTGCACTTCATGCGCAACGTCCTCGCCGTGGTGCCGAAGGGATCGCAGGACATGGTCGCCTCGATCATCCGCACCATCTTCGCCCAACCCGACCGCGAGCACATCGAGAAACAGTTCCGCGAGGTGACCACGATGCTGGACCGCTCGCACCCGAAGGTCGCGGCGATGCTCGTCGACGCGCAACCCGACCTCCTCGCCTTCGCCGGCTTCCCAAGGCGGCACTGGCGCCAGATCTGGTCCACGAACCCGCTCGAACGGGTGAACAAGGAGATCAAACGCCGCACCGACGTCGTCGGCGTCTTCCCCAACGCCGCGGCCCTGCTGCGCCTGGCCGGGTCGGTGTTGATCGAGCAGCACGACGAGTGGGAAGCTGGCGAAAGACGCTACTTCTCCGAGGCCTCGATGCTCGAGCTGGCCGTCATGAACAACCCCATCGAGGTCCTCGACGAGGCGGTGATCCTCCCCGAACTCGCCACCGCCTAGACTAAAACCACTGACCTGCATGGTGTTGAGAAATTCCACCACTCAGTGGGACGTGACCTTGGAAGCGGCGCTCGATCTTCATCCCGAGGATGCTCCCAAGATCGCCTTCCAGATCAACGCACCGCTCACCGCATTGCATTTGAAGCCGTTCAACTTTGCCTCCCCCAACGACATTGACCGGTATCTCACCGGGACCGGAGCGGACACAGACCGATCAGGCGCATTTCGTTCAATCCCCAAGACCTCCGACAACGCATTCCTGACACTGGACGCCCTGATGCAAACCATCTCCCGCTGAGGGTTCGGCTTGGGCGTCTTCGACGCAGCTTCGATGGCGGACGAGGCTTGGACCGCCCACGACGTTCAGTCGTTCTCTCGCCTTGGCTTGCCACCGGGGGCAGACTGGCGATCAGAAAAAGGGAGCCGGATGTCATTTTCTTTGGTGAACGTCCTCGCGATCATGGTCCGTCGTTCCGGTGCGAGGAGCGTGACCCCGTGCTGATCTACTCGATGGGCGTCTCTGTGGACGGTTTTATCGCCGACCGTGACGGCGCGTTCGGGTGGTCGGTTCCGAGCGAGGAGCAGTTTCGTTTCCACATTGCGCAGACCCGTGAGCTCGGTGGTTTTTTGTGCGGCCGCAAGCTGTACGAGACCATGTTGCCGTGGGAGACGGATGCGTCTATGCGCGACGACGAGCTCGGTGCCGCGTTCGCCGACGTCTGGAATGCTCTCCCGAAGGTCGTCTTCAGCCGCACGCTGGAAAGCGTTTTTGGCAATGCCCGGCTTGCCGAGGCGTCGGTGGGCGAGGAGGTCGCTGTCGCGGTCGGCGCGACCAGGAAGGACGTCGGGATTGGCGGTGCTGGCCTGGCCGCGGCGGCGGTCGAACTCGATCTCGTCGACGAGCTGTCAATGTTCCGTCATCCGGTCGTCGTCGGTGGCGGCACGCCCTTCCTGCCGCCGATGACCAAGAACATTCGGCTGGACCTGGTCGAGACCAGGACGTTCGGCTCGCGTGTGATCTACGAGCGCTACCGGCGCACTCGCGAGGAGTCGCGCTGAACCGCAGCAGAACGACGCGAGTTTGAATGGAGTTCGGCCTGCGGGTACGCGGGCTGGTTCCTGCTCAATCGCGGTCCGATAATTGGTTCTGCTCATTGGCTCGGGATCCAAAGAAGAGTGTCAGAATAACGCCATGCGCATTCAGGACTGGTGGCCACTACTGGACTGGACAACCCAGCAATGGCTGATCAACAATAACGGTGACGTCGTGCCGCCAGACGTTCTGGATCAGATTACGGCTGTGGCAGGGGAACCCACTGCAGACACCCCCTGGGTTGGGGACGCCGTGCCGGAGGGATTCTCCCTGTCAGAAGAGGCAATCGACTGGATAGACATGACGGCCAACGATGAGGTTTCAGACGACGAATAGCTGAGCCGATTGCGGCTTTGGCGACGGTTTGGGTTGGATGACCGTGCCGAGCCCTGAAGGTGTCAGCCCGTTGAGGATGAGGTCCTTGAACACGTCGGCCCTGAGCCGGCCGAGGGTGCGGTCTTCGTCCGGTCCCAGCAGGCTCAGGCCCAGCACGGTGATGCGGTCGTACGCGGCCTGCACCTTCTCCGCGGAGTCGTACCAGTGCAGCGACGCCATCCCGTCGGCCTCGGGCTCGAAGAACACGTTGCGTTCCGACACGGATGCCTGGTGCCGGGCCCGGATCGTCTCCGGGTGCAGCCGCTCCCGTAGCGTCCGTGCTTTGTGCTTGAGTTTCGACGCGGTCAGGTTCGCCGCGGACTTCAGCAGGCCCTCCTCGAACGCGGCCTTGGTCTCATCCGGCAGGGACCAGGCCTGCCCCATCAGCACCTGCGCGTGCCGGTAGCTGATCTGGCCCGCCCGGAGCGCGGCCATCGTTCGCGGCAGCTCACCGGTGAGGCACGCGCTCTCGGCGAGAAGGGTCTCGGCCGACCGTTGCGGGATCCGGATCGTGCAGGCGAGCTCACTCACGAACTCCCGCTCGGCGACCGTGTCGGCGTCCCACCGGGACCCTGGTACCCGAGGCGCGGCATCCGCAGTCGCCGTCGCATAGCGGTGGGCCTCGTCGATGAGGTCTGCCAGTGCGGCAGCGTCCTGGGCGAGATTGCCGTGGGCCTCGCGGATGGCGTCGAAGTACTCACCGCGTGTCTCCTGCTGTTCGATGAACGAGGGCTTCATGCGAGTCACGTTACGGGCACCCACTGACAGTGCCCGTTGAATCCGCCCGCCAGCGCGTGCCCTGTGCACAACAGGATCAGACCCGCATTGTGGAGGAAGGCCGACGTGCGAGGAGATGAATCAGTAGGCAGGCGTTAACAGCCAACAGGCCGGCCCCCAAAGGGGACCGGCCTGTTGGTCGTGCGGTGTGACTAGTTGGAGCTGGAGAGCTTCTCGCGCAGTGCTGCGAGGGCCTCATCGTCCGCGAGCGTGCCGGCGCCGGCCGTCTCACTCGAGAAGGAGGAGCCTGCGGCGGACGGGACATCGCCGACGGCGGTGATCTCGTCGTTCGCGGAAGCGACCTGCTTCTTGTGTGCTTCCCAGCGAGCCTGGGCTGCAGCGTAGTCCTGCTCCCACTTCTCGCGCTGGGTTTCGAAGCCCTCGCGCCACTCGTTGGTCTCCGGGTCGAAGCCCTCGGGGTACTTGTAGTTGCCCTGGTCGTCGTACTCGGTGAGCATTCCGTAGAGCGCCGGGTCGAACTCGGTGCCCTCGGGGTCGACACCCTCGTTGGCCTGCTTGAGGCTCAGCGAGATGCGGCGACGCTCGAGGTCGATGTCGATAACCTTGACGAAGACCTCGTCGCCGACCGAAACGACCTGCTCGGCGAGCTCGACGTGCTTGCCGGAGAGCTCGGAGATGTGGACGAGTCCCTCGATGCCCTCGGCAACGCGAACGAACGCGCCGAACGGAACGAGCTTGGTGACCTTACCCGGTGCAACCTGACCGATGGCGTGGGTGCGGGCGAAGACCTGCCACGGGTCTTCCTGCGTGGCCTTGAGGGACAGCGACACGCGCTCGCGCTCGAGGTCGACCTCGAGGATCTCGACGGTGACTTCCTGGCCAACCTCGACGACCTCGCTGGCGTGCTCGATGTGCTTCCAGCTGAGTTCGGAGACGTGAACCAGACCGTCAACGCCACCCAGGTCAACGAACGCACCGAAGTTGACGATTGACGAGACGACGCCCTTGCGGACCTGTCCCTTCTGGAGGTTGTTGAGGAACGTGGTGCGGCTCTCGGACTGCGTCTGCTCGAGCAGGGCACGACGAGACAGCACAACGTTGTTGCGGTTCTTGTCGAGTTCGAGGATCTTGGCCTCGATCTCCTGGCCCAGGTACGGGGTCAGGTCGCGAACGCGGCGCAGCTCGATGAGCGAGGCCGGAAGGAAGCCACGGAGACCGATGTCCACGATGAGGCCACCCTTGACAACCTCGATGACCGAACCGGTGACAACGCCATCGGATTCCTTGATCTTCTCGACGTCGCCCCATGCACGCTCGTACTGAGCGCGCTTCTTCGACAGGATGAGACGGCCTTCTTTGTCTTCCTTCTGAAGAACGAGGGCCTCAACCAGGTCGCCGACCTTGACGACCTCGGAGGGGTCAACGTCGTGCTTGATGGAGAGTTCGCGGGAGGGGATGACACCCTCGGTCTTGTAGCCCACGTCGAGGAGAACCTCGTCGCGGTCGATCTTCACAACGGTGCCCTCGATGAGGTCTCCGTCGTTGAAGAATTTCAGAGTCTTTTCGACCGCGGCAAGAAAGTCTTCAGCAGATCCGATGTCGTTGATGGCGACCTGCTTGGGTGCCCGTTCGGTCGTTGCGTTTGTCATGTAGTAGTTGCTCCAGGATGGACATAAGTCGGGCCATACGCAGAAAGAGTTCGTTGCGGTACTCCGCGCATGGCAGCGGATATTTCGTCACAAACGTGACAGTCAAGCTTAGCGGTTTGCGGGAGCGCCCGGCAACCGCCGAGCCTGCCCTGAATCTACCGCGATCCACCCGGAAGAGTGCCGAGCATGGCGGCCCGGAGGGTGTCCAGTCCGACCCCGCCCAGGTCCAGCGCCTTGCGGTGGAACTCCTTGATCGAGAACGCATCGCCCTCCCGCGCAGCGTAGGTGTCCCGCAACTCCTCCCAGATGCGCTGGCCCACCTTGTACGAGGGCGCCTGCCCGGGCCAGCCCAGGTACCGGTTGACCTCGAATTTGACGAAACCCGCGTTCATGTTGACGTTCTGGCCCAGGAAATCGAAGGCGTAGTCCGCGGTCCAGGGGCCGGAGCCGTCCGGCCGTTGCTTCTCGAGGTGCACGCCGATGTCCAGCACGACCCGGGCGGCGCGCATCCGCTGCCCATCCAGCATGCCGAGCCGGTCCCCCGGGTCGTCCAGGTAGCCCAGCTGTTCCATCAGGCGTTCGGCGTAAAGCGCCCAACCTTCCGCGTGGCCCGAGGTGCCGGCCATCTGGCGGCGCCAGGTGTTCAGCTTCGCCCGGTTGTAGACGGCCTGGCCGATTTGCAGGTGGTGTCCCGGAACGCCCTCATGGTAGACGGTGGTGAGTTCGCGCCAGGTGTCGAACTCGGTGACGCCGACCGGAACGGACCACCACATCCGGCCCGGCCGGGAGAAGTCGTCCGTTGGCCCGGTGTAGTAGATGCCGCCTTCCTGGGTGGGAGCGATCATGCATTCGAGGCGCCTGATCTCGTTCGGGATGTCGAACTGGGTCTCCGAGAGTTCGGCGACGGCGCGGTCGCTGGTCTCCTGCATCCACTTCTGCAGGGCGTCGGTGCCGTGCAGCTTGCGGCTGGGATCCGTGTCGAGCAACGCGATGGCTTCCTGGACGCTCGCCCCGGGAAGCATCTGGTCGGCGACGCTCTCCTGCTCGGCGACCATGCGGGCCAGTTCTTCCACCCCCCACTCGTACGTCTCATCGAGGTCGATCGAAGCACCCAGGAAGCGCCGTGACTGCAGGGCATAGAGCTCCCGGCCGATGGCGTCGCGCTCGGGCGCGGCACCCTCGAGTTCGCGGCCGAGGAAGTCGGCCAGGGTTCCGTAGGCTGCGGCGGCGGTTCGCGCCCGCGTCGCGAGGTCCTTGGCGAGCGACGCCGGCAGGTGGCCCTGGTCGAGGGTGGCCTCCGCTACGAACTGGGCGAAGAAGCCGTCGTTCGCGGCGTGGTGCCGGGCCTGCAGGATGACCTCCCGCACCTGCCGCCGGGCGGGCATGCTGCCCCGCTCGATACCGAGGCGCAGGGTCTCGATGTAACCGTCGATCGCCGCGGGCACGGCGCGAAGGCGCGCGGACACGTTGTCCCAGTCGGCGACGGTGCCGGTGGGCATGAGGTCGAAGACCTCACGGATGCCCTGGGCAGGCGAAGCGATCACGTTCAGATCCCGCAGCGGCAGCCCTGCCTCGGCGCTCTCCACGTCGAGGGCCAGGTCACTGCGCAGGTCCGCGCGCGTGACGAGGTCGACGTCGTCGACCGGGATGGCCGCATCGAGGCGGGCGATGACGGCCCGAGCCTCGGCCTCGCGGCGCTCGAGGCCGGCCGGGGAATAATCGCCGAAACGGCCGTTCGCCTCCGCGCGGCCGATGTAGGTGCCGACCGTCGGGTCGAGTTCGACGACGGTGTCCACCCAGTCCTCGGCGATCGTGTCGATCGCCGTCGGAGTGCGCGCGGAAATGCGCTGGTTGTCGGTTGTCATGAACCGAGCCTAGAACACCGTGCGCCGGGGAATCCCCCGGCCCACGGTCATTAGTGCGCGGCCGCGTCCCAGTTGTCGCCGCGTCCTACCTGCACCTCGAGCGGCACGAGCAGGTCGGCCGCCGTCTCCATTTGGTGCGTCACGACCAGGCGAAGCGCGTCCCATTCGCCGGGCGCCACATCGAAGATCAGTTCGTCGTGCACCTGCAGAAGCATGCGGGATTCCAGACCGCCCTCCAGCAGGTCCTCCTTGATGCCGTTCATCGCGATCTTCATGATGTCGGCGGCAGACCCCTGGATCGGGGCATTGAGGGCGGCGCGTTCCGCGTTCTCGCGCAGTGCCCGGTTGGTGCTGTGCAGCTCGGGGAACGGACGGCGCCGCCCGAAGATGGTCGCGGTATACCCGTCGACCTTGGCCTGCTCCACCACGTTGCGCAGGTAGTCGCGCACGGCGCCGAAGCGGGCGAAGTAGTCCGTGATGAGCTGTTTGGCTTCCTTCGTGTCGATGCGCAACTGCCGGGACAGGCCGAACGCGCTCAGCCCGTAGGCGAGTCCGTAGGACATGGCCTTGACCTTGGAGCGCATCTCGTTCGTGACGTCCTCCGGGGCTACCCCGAACACGCTCGCGCCCACGAACCGGTGCAGGTCCTCGCCCGCGTTGAACGCCTCGATCAACCCCGGGTCCCCGGAGAGGTGCGCCATGATCCGCATTTCGATCTGTGAGTAGTCCGCGGTCAGGAGGCACTCCGCCCCCTCGCCGGCTTGGAAGGCCGCGCGGATGCGACGGCCTTCCTCGGTGCGCACCGGGATATTCTGCAGGTTCGGGTCGGTCGAGGAGATCCGGCCGGTGGTGGTGCCGATCTGCACGTAGGTGGTGTGGATCCGACCGGTGGTGTCGATGGCCTTGTCCAGGCTCTCCACGATCTGGCGCAGCTTCGTGGCGTCCCGATGCTTGAGCAGCATGTCCAGGAACGGATGCGGGTTGCTGGCCTGCAGGTCGGCGAGGGCCCCGGCATCCGTGGAGAACCCGGTCTTGTTCGCCCGGGTCTTCGGCATTCCCAGCTGCTCGAAGAGCACCTCCTGCAGCTGCTTGGGCGATCCGAGGTTCACCTCGCGGCCGATCTCGGCGTACGCGCCGGCTGCGAGCCCAGCCGCGCGTTCCCCGAGCTGGGCGGACAGTGCGGAGAGCTGGTCGTGGGACACGGCCACGCCGGCGAGTTCCATGTCGGCCAGGGCCACCAGGGTGGGCATCTCGATGGCGGTGAGCACGCTGCGCGAACCGTCGTCGAGCAGTGCCTCGATGGCTCCGGCGACCCGGAACGTGTACCAGGCCTCCATCGGCACTCCGCCGTTCTCGGTCTCCTCGGGCACCAGCTGGTTCGGGTCGCTGACCGGGAGCGTTTCGTCGAGGTACCGGCTGACGAGGTGGGCGAGGGTCTTGTCCGGTCCCCCGGGCCGCAGCAGCCAGCCCGCGATCAGGGTGTCGAAGACCAGACCGGTGAAGTCGATGCCGCTGCGGCGCAGGGCCTTGATCTGGAGCTTGGCGTCGTGCATGATCTTGGGCGAATCGCTGGCCAGCCAGGTCTCCAGCGCCAGGTAGTCCGCGCGGCCGGGCTGCCACGGCAGGTTGACGGTCTCGGCCCCGCCGGAGAGGCCGAAGCCGATCGCCAGGCCGTCCTGCACTTCGACGCACAGGCCGAGGCCCTGCGGGGAAGCGGCGGAGGCCCGAGCGATCCAGGCGCTCAGTTCCTCGTCCAGCAGGTCCTGGGCGATCGGGGCCCGGGGGGCCGGGACGAGTTCCTGGGCCGGCGCCGCGGCCGCGACGGCCTCGCCGGCAGCACCGGGACCGCCGGCCCCCTCGAGCTTGATCACGCGCTCGAGCAGGGTCCTGAATTCGAGCCGTCCGAACACGTCACGCACGGCGGGCTCGTCGATGGTGGATCGCGCAAGGTCCGGCAGTTCGACCGGCAGGTCCAGGTCGGTGACGAGGTGGTTCAGGCGCCGGTTGCGGATCGCGTTTTCCTTCTGCTCCCGAAGGTTGTTGCCGACGACGCCCTTGATCTCCTCGGCGTGCTCCAGGATGCCGTCGAGGCTCCCGTAGAGGCCCAGCCATTTCACGGCGGTCTTCTCGCCGACCTTCGAGATGCCGATCAGGTTATCGCTGGTTTCGCCGACGAGGGCGGCGACATCCGGGTACTGGGCCGGTTCGATCCCGTACTTCTCCCGCACCCTGGTCGGGTCGTACCGGGTGAGGGCCGATACGCCCTGGCTGGCCGGGTAGAGCAGGGTCACGTTCTCGTTGACGAGCTGGATGGTGTCCCGGTCGCCGGAGACGACGAGGACGTGGAAGCCCTCGCTGGAGCCGCGGACGGACAGCGTCGCGAGGATGTCGTCGGCTTCGTAGTCTTCCTTGGTCAGGGTCTTGATGTTCATCGCGGCCAGGGCCTCCTGCAGCAGCGGCACCTGCCCGATGAACTCGATCGGCGTGCTCGCCCGCGTGCCCTTGTACTCCGCATACTCGCGGGTGCGGAAGGAGTATCGCGAGATGTCGAAGGCCACGGCGATGTGAGTGGGGTTCTCGGTGCGCAGCAGGCTGAGCAGCATGGACAGGAAGCCGTGGATGGCGTTCGTGTGCTGCCCGTCGCGGGTCTGGAAACTGTCCACCGGGAGGGCGTGGAACGCCCGGTAGGCCAGGGAATGGCCGTCGATGATCATCAGGGTAGGCTTTTCGGAATCTGACACAGAGACAGCCTACAAGCGTCATCCGGCGTGGGCAGGTGCAGCGACCGAAGGTGAATATGATCCAGAAGACCACGGATGCACTCGAGTGGGTCCAGCAGCGCGGAGCCGGCTCACTGGCCGAGAAGATGGGCATCGAGTTCGTCGAGTTCACGATCGACCGGGCCGTCGCACGGATGCCGGTGGAGGGCAACACCCAGCCGGCCATGCTCCTGCACGGGGGCGCCTACGTGGTCCTGGGCGAATCGCTCGGATCGATGGCCGCCAACCTGCACGCAGGGCCGGACCGTCTGGCGGTGGGGATCGAGATCAACGCCACGCACACCCGGTCGGCGACTTCCGGCTACGTCACGGGAGTGTGTACGCCCGTGCACCTGGGCCGCACGCTCACGACGCACGAGATCGCGGTGACCGACGACCAGGGACGCCGCTGCTCGACCATCCGGATCACGAACCTGATCAAGGACCGGTCCGGAATGAAGTAGGAACGCGAAAGGCCGAGCAGCCCACGAGAGGGGGCTGCTCGGCCGGCCGAGATTCCGTTCGCTTCGGGTACTGGTGCTACTTCTTGGCGCTCAGCTGCTCGATGATCGCCTGGGCGACGTCGTGCATGGTGAGCCGGCGGTCCATGGACGCCTTCTGGATCCAACGGAACGATTCCGGCTCGGTGAGCCCCATCTTCTCGTTGAGGAGCCCCTTGGCGCGGTCGACGAGCTTGCGGGTCTCGAACCGCTCGACCAGGTCCGCGACCTCGGCTTCGAGGGTGATGATCTGGCTGTACCGGGACAGGGCGATCTCGATCGCGGGCAGCAGGTCGTTCGGAGTGAACGGCTTGACGACATAGGCGAGCGCACCGGCCTCCGTCGCACGTTCCACGAGTTCCTTCTGGCTGAACGCGGTCAGCAGAACGACGGGCGCGATGTGGGCCTTCGTGATGCGCTCGGCCGCGGAGATGCCGTCGAGGTGAGGCATCTTGACGTCCATGATGACGAGGTCGGGCCGAAGCTCGGTGGCCAGGGCGACGGCGGTTTCTCCGTCGCCGGCTTCACCGACCACCTCGAATCCGGCGTCACGGAGGATCTCGACGATGTCGAGGCGGATGAGAGACTCATCCTCGGCAACGACAACGCGCCGAGGAGGTACTGGGGTGGAATCTTGGTCGGTCACGGGTGAAAGCCTACGGTATTCTGATCCAGGTGTTGTGAGCCGGTGTGGCGGAATGGCAGACGCGGAGCACTCAAAATGCTTTGTTCGAAAGGACGTGTGGGTTCGAGTCCCACCACCGGTACCAACACCACGTAGTGAAACCCCCGGTCAGTGACGCGTGGCGGGCGCTCGTCGCCTGCTAGTCGCGCACGCCGGGCAGCGTGACGTCGTCCCGGGACATGTCCTCCTCGAGCAGCGCCGTGATCGACCGAAGCGTCTCCGGTGACACATCCCCGAGCACCCGGGCCGCGAAGTTGACGACGCGTTTGGCGCGCAGGCTCTTCACAAAGACCAGTTGGGCGTCGACCCGTTCCGGCAGGTCGCCCGACCCGAGCAGGTACTTGGGCGGGATGCGGAAGAACTCGCCGATCCCGGTGAGCAGGTCGGCGTCGGTGACCAGTGGGCCGTCCCCCGTGATCATGTAGGCCCACCGGGCGCGCGACAGCGAGAGGCCCCGCGCTTCCAGGCCCGCGGCGATCTGCTTGTACGTATGGGGAGTGTTTCCCTCGGCGACGACGACATCAAGCAGCAGGTTCAGTTTGCGGGCCAGTTCGAGCTGCGGGCTGACGGGTTCGCCGGCCGGGTTCAGCGAGCCGTGGGATGTTCCGGGGTTGATCACGATCGCCCGCCCCCTTCGAGAACCTCGGGGTGGTTAACCGGGCGGCGGGTCGCCGTCGCCCGGACGTGGCGTTCGATGTCCTCGATCAGCGCCCGCTCGGCCGGGGAGACGGCCTGACCGGGGTTGAGGAGCAGGCTGTCGCGGACTTCGACGTAGCGCCGATACAGGTGGGCACGGGGATCCCTGACGATGAGCAGCATCGGCCAGGTGAGCCGGCGCTCGATGCTCAGCTCCGGCGAGTCCGCCAGGAGACGTTCCCAGAGAGGCGTGATTCGCCACAGCAACTCGCGGTGCCGAACGCTTTTGCGCGCGGATTGGATCGCGTCCGCTGTCGCGGTAAGGCCCAGGCCGACGGCCAGGGATATCGGCGCGGTGAGGAGGGCGAGGTGGTACACCGGGCGCGACCAGACCTGGAAAGCGGTCTCCTTGAGGAGGATCAGTTCCGCTGCATCGAACATGCTGAGCAGCGCGTAGACCAGAACCCACCAGCATCCGAAGGCCACAAACGCAAGCGACACGCGGGTCACCGTGCGCCGTTGGCGTCGAAGGTCCGACAGGCAGGCGTACCCCACCGAGATGGAGAAGAGGGCCATCGCGATCCAGGTCGTGGCGGAGTATGCGGCGAAGTCCCACCGCGTCGGGAACGACTTGTGGATCTCCCGGACAAGGTGCCAGTCGCTGCCGAAAAACAGAATGGCCTGGACGGCGATGATCGCCGCGGCCGCCGCGGCGCTGACCTGCTTGCGTCGCTCGGTCAGTCGTTCACCGGATACCGCCTCCCCCACGAGCGCAGCGAGGAGTGTTATCGCCACGATCGCCGTGGCGTGGAAGATGAAGTACGGCACGTTGACGCCGCCGAGTAGGGCGTCCACCGCGTTGTAGATGACGTGCGGCTGAAGGGACATGGTCGTGGCGAACGCGGTCAGAAACCAGAACAACGTCCGCCGCCGACCGCGAATGACCGAGGGCAGGCAGAAGCCGGCGGTGACCCACAGAAGCGCGGAAACGGCGAGGAGGGCGGTCTGCATCACAGCACCCTGCCGAATCCGGTTTGGGGGCCCTTGGCGGCATCCGCCTCGTCCTCCAGCATGATCAGCGCCAGCCGATCCCCGATCGCCTCCGCGAGGGCCTCTTGGTCGTCGGTGAAGCTGCTCCGGGACAGCGCATAGGCGATGGCGTCCAGCGGGATGAGGGGCGCCAGCAGGGCGACCCGTTCGATCGGCAGAAGTTCCTTCTCGTGACGGAGGATCATGTGGCCGAATTCGTGGTTGATGAATTGCTGGCGGTGAACCGCCGAATCCGTCGGTGCGTGATGGATACGTTCGAAATTCTCACCGGCGACCTCGATCCAGAGCCCGCAGACGCCGGACTCGACCAGGCGCGTGCTGGCGGGGCGGATGACGATCGTCTTCCCCCGGAGCCCCTCCATGTGCCGGTGGAGCAGCTCCGCCGTCAAAGGATGCGGCAGGTGGAGGGCGGCTACCAGGTCGCGCGCCCGCTCCGTGCGCTTTTCGTACCTCAGGCTGTGTTCCCCACTCACTGCGCCACGGCAACCCCCTTCGGGGGACGCCGAATCGGCGTTGGACATGTCTAACAGGTGATAACGTGAATCTCGGTTGGACATGTCTACGCTACCGGGTCGGAGGGCCCGCAGTCGCCATGGGGAGCCAACCATTCACGCTCCTTTCGGAGTGTTCACGCGCACAGTCTCACCGGGGCGACACCGAAGGGGAACGGGGTGTCCACCCGGTGAGGCGGTGCGTGCAGAACTCCGGCGGGCGACGACTCAAATCGGCGAGTCGAACTGCGGAATACTCAGTATCAGATTCGGGTGCCCACGTCTGCCCCCAGTCTGGGCTGCGGCATCCGCAATAGGGTGGAGCAACGAAAAGACCTGTTGAACCGCGTACTCGACCCGAACAGAGGATGCCCCGTGACAACACTTTTGGACGACGCCATCCACTTCGCGCGCGTCGCGTACTCCAGCCACCGCGACGATTTCGGTCGGCTGGCCATCGAGCATCCGCTTCGCGTGATGGATGCCCTCGCGAGCGACGACAACAGGCTCGTCGCCGTGCTGCACGACACCCTCGTCAACTCGGTCGCCACCCTCAGCGACCTCCGCGCGTTCCTGCCGAACCGCCTCCTGATGGCCGTCAGCGCCCTCGGCAACATCGACGAGGACACGGACGGGATCTCCCTGCAGCAGATCCTGGCCGACCCGATCGTGCTCACGGTGAAGCTCGCGTGCATCGCGGACCTGTCCGATCCGGCCCGCCTGGCCGACCTCGACCCGTTCACCCGGCGGAGCCGGGAATCGCACGCCGTGTCGGCCGCGCTGGCGCTGGGAACGACCCTCCCCGCCGAGCGCGCCCTGATGGTGCCCGCCGGCGTGCAGCGCTGACGCCGGATCCTCAAGAAAGGCCCCGCACCCCGTGTGACACGGGGTGCGGGGCCTTTCCAGGAGAGGTGTCAGCTCTTGGCGTACGCCGGGTGAACTTCATTGTGGGCATCGCCGACGCGGTGCACACGGATGTCGTTCGTGGAACCGGCGATTCCGGGAGGGGATCCGCTGATGACGACGACCTTGTCACCGAGCTGAGCCAGGCCCTGCCCGAGCAGGATGTCGTCCACCTGTCCGAACATGGCGTCCGTGTGCGTGACCCGGTCCACCAGGTAGGTCTGGATTCCCCAGGTCAGCGCGAGGCGACGGCGGATGCCGGGCTCGGGCGTGAAGGCCAGCATCGGGATCTTCGACCGCAGACGCGACATCCGCCTTGCCGAGTCGCCGGACTCCGTGAAGATGCACAGGAACTTCGCTTCGACGAACTCGGCGACCTCGATGGCTGCGAGGGTGATCGCGCCACCCTGGGTGCGGGGTTTGTTCGTCAGCGGGGCGATGCGCTCCAGTCCGTGGTCCTCCGTCGACGCAACAATGCGCGCCATCGTCTGGACCGTCACGACGGGGTATTCGCCGACGCTGGTCTCACCACTGAGCATGACCGCGTCAGCGCCGTCGAGCACGGCGTTCGCGACGTCGGACGTTTCGGCCCGCGTCGGGACCGGGCTGTGGATCATCGATTCCAGCATCTGCGTGGCCACGATGACCGGCTTCGCCATGCGGCGGGCCAGTTCGACGGCATGCTTCTGCACGATCGGGACGGCCTCGAGCGGCAGTTCGACGCCCAGGTCGCCACGGGCGACCATGATGGCGTCGAAGGCGTCGACGATGCCTTCGAGGTTTTCCACGGCCTGCGGTTTCTCGATCTTGGCGATGACGGGGACACGACGGCCCTCTTCTTCCATGATCTCGTGCACGCGAGTGATGTCGGCGGCGTCACGGACGAACGACAGCGCGATCAGGTCCGTTCCGAGGCGGAGGCCCCAGCGCAGGTCCGCCTCGTCCTTTTCGGACAGGGCGGGCACGTTGACGGCGACTCCGGGCAGGTTGATGCCCTTGTTGTTGGAGACGGGGCCGGCGACGATGACCGTGGTGGTGACGACGGTGTCGTTCGTGGCCACGACCTCGACCTTGACCTTGCCGTCGTCGATGAGGAGGAAGTCGCCCGGCCTGACGTCCTGGGGCAGACCCTTGTAGGTCGTGCCGGACAGGTCGCGCGTTCCGACGACATCCTCGGTGGTGATCTTAAAAATGTCTCCGACGGCCAGTTCGTAAGGGCCGCCTTCGAACTTGCCGAGACGGATCTTCGGCCCCTGCAGGTCGACCATGACGGCGACTGCGCGGCCGGAGTCGTTCGCTGCCTTGCGCACGTTGGCGTAAACGCCCTCGTGCACCTGGTAGTCCCCGTGGCTCAGGTTCATCCGGCAGACATCTACACCGGCATCAATAAGGGCTCGAATTTGATCGTAGCTGGATGCTGCCGGCCCGAGCGTGGCGACAATTTTGGCGCGTCTCATTCTGAAAAAACTCCGGTTTCCGCGCTGTTTGGGCGCATGATTTCTGTTGTGGAACGGGAGACCACGGGGTGGTGGATCTCTTGGAATTGACTCACTGGATCAGTGACCAATCAGATTGCGAAGGCATGATCCGTCGGTTTGACCGGAGCAGGCAACTGTGTCTCGCCTTCGAGGAATTTGTCGACCGCTGCCGCAGCAGCCCGGCCTTCAGCGATCGCCCAGACGATGAGTGACTGACCGCGGCCGACATCACCGGCAACGAAAACGCCTTCATGGCTCGTCTGGTAATTGTCGTCACGTTCGACATTACTCCGACCATCGACCGGAATGTGCAGCTGATCGGCGAGGTCGCGGGACTCCGGGCCTGTGAAACCCAGCGCCAGCAGCACGAGATCCGCGGGAATCTCACGTTCGGTTCCGGCCTTCGGCACGCGGCGCCCGTCCAGGAATTCGGTTTCGGCCACGCGGATGGCGCGCACCTCGCCGGCCTCATTGGCCAGGAACTCGACCGTCGACACCAGGAATTCGCGGCTGCCGCCCTCCTCGTGGGCGCTGGACACCTCGAACAGCGTCGGCGACAGGGGCCACGGCTGGTGCTCGGGGCGGTCCGTGCCGGGCTGACGTCCGATGGCGAGATTGGTGACGGATGCCGCGAGCTGGCGGTGTGCCGTGCCGATGCAGTCCGCTCCGGTGTCACCGCCCCCGAGCACAACCACGTGTTTGCCCTCAGCCGTGATCTGCTGGTCGACGGTGTCGCCGGCGCCCACCTTGTTCTGCTGGACCAGGTACTCCATGGCGAAGTGCACCCCGGGGAGGTCACGGCCGGCGACGGGCAGGTCGCGTGGCACCATGGCCCCGGTGGCGATCACGACGGCGTCGTAGCGGGCGCGCAGGTCGGCCCAGGTGAGGTCGACGCCGATGTTCACGCCCGCACGGAAGCGGGTGCCCTCGGCGGTCATCTGAGCCAGGCGGGCCTCGAGGTGCCTCTTCTCCATCTTGAAATCGGGAATGCCGTAGCGCAGCAGCCCGCCGATGCGGTCGTCTCGCTCGAAGACCGCCACGGTGTGACCGGCGCGGGTGAGCTGCTGGGCCGCCGCGAGGCCGGCCGGGCCGGAGCCGACGACGGCAACGGTCTTTCCGGTGAGCCGTCCCGGCGGCTGCGGCTGGACCCAGCCGTTGGCGAACGCCTGGTCGATGATGGACACCTCGACCTGCTTGATGGTGACCGGCGGCTGGCTGATGCCCAGCACGCACGACGACTCGCAGGGCGCGGGGCAAAGCCGCCCGGTGAACTCCGGAAAGTTGTTGGTGGTGTGCAGGCGTTCGATGGCCTGCCGGCCCTCGTCCCGCCAGGTGAGGTCGTTCCACTCGGGGATGATGTTGCCCAGCGGGCAGCCCTGCTGGCAGAACGGCACGCCGCAGTCCATGCACCGTCCGGCCTGGCGTTTCAGCTGCGCGGCATCACCCTGCTCGTAGACCTCTTTCCAGTCCATGAGTCGCACGGACACGGGACGACGCGCGGGAAGCTCACGCTCAGTCGTCTTGAGGAATCCCTTCGGATCAGCCATTGGTTACCTCCAGAATGCGGCTCCAGACAACGTCTCCATCGGGGTCGAGCCCCTCGGTGACGGCGTTCTGCCTGGTGGCCAGGACGGCCGCGTAGTCGCGCGGCAGCACCTTGACGAATGTGGACATGGTGGTTTCGAGGTCGGACAGCAGCCGCGACGCCAGAACCGACTCGGTCTGGTCCCGGTGCTGTTCGAGCAGGTCCTGAACGATCTCACGGTCGGCGCCGCCGAGCGGAAGCAGCGTCAGTTCGCCCGAGTCGAGGGCCTGGCGGTTGACGTTCTCGGTGCGGAGGCCGTACACGTAGGCCGTTCCCCCGGACATGCCGGCCCCGAGGTTGCGCCCGGTCTCACCCAGCACGACGGCCAGTCCGCCGGTCATGTATTCGAGGGCGTGGTCCCCGACCCCCTCGACGACGGCGGTGGCACCGGAGTTGCGCACCAGGAACCGCTCCCCCACGATGCCGCGGATGAACATGCTGCCCTGGGTGGCTCCGTAGCCGATGACATTGCCGGCGATCACGTTCTGTTCGGCCGGGAACAGACTGCCCCGGTCGGGTCGCACGGTGATCTGTCCGCCGGAGAGCCCCTTGCCGACGTAGTCGTTCGAGTCGCCCTCCAGGCGCAGGGTGATGCCACCGGGAAGGAAGGCGCCGAACGACTGTCCCGCACTGCCGGTCAGGGTGACGTCGATCGACCCGGCGGGCAGGCCCTGTGCACCGTGGCGCATGGTGACCCGGTGCCCGAGCATGGTGCCGACGGCCCGTTCGGTGTTGCGGATGGGCAGGGTGATCCTGACCTGGCCGCCGTGTTCGAGCACACTGGCGCTCTGCCGGATGAGTTCGTTGTCGAAGTGGAGCTCGAGTTCGTGTTCCTGTTCGCGGCCGGACTGGCGCGGCTCGTCGGCCGAGAAGTCAGGGCCGACCAGGATCGGAGCCAGGTCGAGCCCCGACGCCTTCCAGTGGGCGAGGGCACCGTTCACGTCCAGGACCTCGCGGTGCCCGATGGCCTCGTCCAGGCTGCGGAATCCGAGTTCGGCGAGGTACTCCCGCACCTCCTGGGCGATGAACTCGAAGAAGTTGACCACGTGCTCCGCCTTGCCCGTGAACCGCTTTCGCAGCTCCGGGTTCTGGGTGGCGACGCCGACGGGACAGGTGTCGAGGTGGCAGACGCGCATCATCACGCACCCTTCCACGATCAAGGGAGCAGTGGCGAAACCGAATTCCTCGGCGCCGAGCAGGGCGCCGATGATGACGTCACGGCCCGTCTTCAACTGGCCGTCCACCTGCAGCACGACCCGGTCGCGCATGCCGTTGAGCATGAGGGTCTGCTGGGTCTCGGCGAGGCCGAGTTCCCACGGGGTGCCCGCGTGTTTGAGTGAGTTCAGCGGGCTCGCCCCGGTTCCGCCGTCATGGCCGGAGATCAGGATCACGTCCGAGAGTGCCTTGGCCACCCCGGCGGCCACCGCTCCGATGCCGGACTGGCTGACCAGCTTGGTGTGGATTCGTGCCTCGGGGTTCGCGCGCTTGAGGTCGAAGATCAGCTGTTTGAGATCCTCGATCGAGTAGATGTCGTGGTGGGGAGGCGGCGAGATCAGGCCGACCCCGGCGGTCGCGTGCCGGGTGCGGGCGATCCACGGGTAGACCTTGGTCGGCGGCAGCTGGCCGCCCTCGCCCGGCTTGGCCCCCTGGGCGAGCTTGATCTGGATGTCGTCGGCGTGGGAGAGGTACATGCTCGTGACGCCGAACCGCCCGGAGGCCACCTGCTTGACCGCGCTGCGGCGCTCGGGGTCAAGCAGGCGGTCGAGGTCTTCGCCGCCCTCGCCCGTGTTTGATTTGCCGCCGAGACGGTTCATCGCGATCGCGAGGGTCTCGTGCGCCTCGGCCGAGATCGAGCCGTAGCTCATGGCCCCGGTCGCGAAACGCTTCACGATCGACGCCACGGATTCCACCTCGTCCAGCGGTACGGCGTGCCGTTTGCCGGTGTTGAAGGTGAACATGCCGCGCAGGGTCATCAGGCTCGACGCCTGGTCGTCGACGAGTTTGGTGTACTCGCGGAAGATGTCGTAGCGGCGCGTGCGGGTGGAGTGCTGCAGCCGGAAGATGGTGTCCGGGTTGAACAGGTGCGGGGATCCTTCCCGGCGCCACTGGTACTCGCCGCCGGTCGCGAGGCGTTCGTGGGCGGTGACGGCCGCGTCCTCCGGGTACGCCGCCGCGTGCCGGGCCTCGTTCTCGGCCGCGATGACCTCGATGCCGATGCCGCCGAGCTTGCTGGTGGTGCCGGTGAAGTACTGGTCGATGAAGTCCTGGCTGAGGCCGACAGCCTCGAAGGTCTGGGCGCCGGCGTAGGACGACACGGTGGAGATGCCCATCTTGGACATGATCTTGAGCACGCCCTTGCCGAGGGCCTTGATCACATTGCGCACGGCCTGCTCCGGCGTGCCGGTGGTGATGAATCCGCTGCGCACGAGGTCCTCGCAGGTTTCCATCGCGAGGTACGGGTTGACCGCGGAGGCGCCGTAGCCGATCAGGAGGGCAACGTGGTGCACCTCGCGCACGTCACCGGCCTCGACCACGATGCCGACCTTCATCCGGTTCTCGGTGCGGATCAGGTGGTGGTGCACGGCGGCGATCATCAGCAGCGACGGAATCGGCGCGAAATCCTTGTTGGAATCTCGGTCCGAGAGCACGAGGAACATCGCGCCCTCGTCGATGGCAGCGTCGGCCTCGGCGCACATCTCCTCGATGCGTGCGGCGAGGGCGTCAGGGCCGTCCTCGAACCGGTAGAGGCCGCGGATGGTCGTGGTGGTGCGGCTGCCGGGGACGGGGTCCATGTGCTGGATCTTGGCCAGCTCGTCGTTGTCGATGACGGGGAAGTCGAGCACGACCTGCCGGGCGTGCTCGGGGCCGACCGACAGCAGGTTGCGCTCCGGGCCGAGACCGAGCCGGAGCGAGGTGACGACCTCCTCGCGGATCGAGTCCAGCGGCGGGTTGGTCACCTGCGCGAACTGCTGCGTGAAGTAGTCGAAGATCAGCCGCGGCCGGTCGCTGAGCACGGCGATGGGAGTGTCGGAGCCCATCGCGCCGAGCGGTTCCCCGCCGGTGCGGGCCATCGGTGCGAGCAGGATCCGCACCTCTTCCTCGGTGTAGCCGAACGTGCGCTGGCGACGCACGACGGATGCCGGCGGGTGCACGATGTGCTCCCGGTCGGGCAGGTCCTTCAGGTTAATCCGTCCGGCATCCAGCCAGGTGCCCCAGGGTTCGCTGGCGGCGAGTTCAGCCTTGATCTCGTCGTCTTCGATCAGCCTTCCGGCGACTGTGTCCACGAGGAACATCTTTCCAGGACGGAGCCGGCCCTTGCGCACCACGCGCGCGGGGTCGATGTCGAGCACCCCGATCTCGCTCGCGAGTACGACCAGGCCGTCATCGGTGATCAGGTACCGGCCGGGGCGCAGCCCGTTGCGGTCCAGGGTCGCGCCGACGAGCGAACCGTCGGTGAAGACGATGGCCGCCGGACCGTCCCACGGCTCCATCAGCATGGAGTGGTACTCGTAGAACGCGCGGCGATCCTCGTCGAGGTCGGTCTGGTTCTCCCAGGCCTCCGGCACCATCATCATCACGGCGTGCGGGAGCGAACGCCCGGAGAGGCTGAGCAGCTCCACGACCTCGTCGAACGAGGCGGAGTCGCTGCCACCGGGGGTGACGATCGGCAGCAGCGGGGCGAGGTCGCCGAGCAGCTCGGATTCGAGCTGGGACTGGCGCGCCTGCATCCAGTTGCGGTTGCCCTGCACCGTGTTGATCTCACCGTTGTGGGCGATCATGCGGAATGGCTGGGCCAGCGGCCAGGACGGGAACGTGTTCGTCGAGTACCGGGAGTGCACGAGCGCGAGCTTCGAGACGAAACGCGGGTCGGACAGGTCAGGGTAGAACGGCTCCAGCTGCAGCGTGGTGACCATGCCCTTGTAGACCATGGTCCGGCACGACAGGGAGGCGAAGTAGATCTCCAATTCGCGTTCGGCACGCTTCCGGAGCCGCACGGCCTGGCGGTCCAGGGCGATGTCGCCCAGCGTCTCTCCGGCCTCCGTCGTCCGGCTGCTCTGCACGAACAGCTGCTGGATCGCGGGCATCGCCGCGCGGGCCAGGTTGCCGACCTCGTCGGGGCGGACCGGCACCTCGCGCCAGCCCAGGATGACCAGGCCCTCTTCCAGGGCGATCCGGGAAATCTGACGCTTGATGCCACTCCTGGCGGTTGGGTTGGTCGGCAGGAACACGTTGCCGACCGCGTAGCGGCCCGCGACCGGCAGGGCGAAGTCGGTGACGGCGCGCAGGAATTCATCGGGGACCTGCGTGATGATGCCCGCCCCGTCACCGGTGCCGGCGTCGGACCCGACGGCGCCGCGGTGCTCGAGGTTGCGGAGCGCATCGAGGGCGAGGGTGATGATGTCATGCCCGGCGGACCCGCGCAGGGTGGCCACCATGGCGAGGCCACAGGCATCGCGTTCGTCGGCAGGGTTGTACAGTCCTTGCGACTCCGGCACACTGCTGAAGCGCGAGAAGAGGGGTGTTTGCGGCATGGGACCGTCCTCAGGAAGATGACTGGCAAGTGGGGACGACGCTGGCCCGCTCAGGTATACATGTGCGCGGCGGCCCGTCATACCGGGACACAAGCCGTGGTCCAGGCTGAAGGCTACCTGGGCCTAGAGGCGCGAGTTGCTGGTGCTTGTGGCTGCAACGTCGTCAGATTCGGCGGGGGTTGCGGCTTCATCACCGTGATCCTCTGAGTCCGAGTCAAACTCATCAGATTCTACCTCAGCGTCGGAGCCCTTCCACTCGCGGCCCGGAACATAGGGGCTGACCTCGACGCCGGTGTGGCGTCGGGTCTGCACCGCGATGAGGATGATTCCGAGCAGGATGGCGGCAAAGGCAGCCCAGATGTTGGTACGGATGCCGAGGAAGATCTCACTCGGATCGACCCGGATCGACTCGAAGAAGCTACGCCCGACGCCGTACCAGATCAGGTAGACGCCGAAGGCCTTGCCCCAGCGCAGGGTGAGCTTGCGTTCGAGCAGCAGGATCACGGCGACGCCGAGGAAGTTCCAGATCATCTCGTAGAGGAACATGGGGTGGAACAGGGTGTCGGCGGGCAGCCCGAGGGGGAAGGCCTGGTTGGTAGATTCGATCTGCAGTCCCCAGGGCAGGGTGGTCGGCAGTCCGAAGAGCTCGTGGTTGAACCAGTTGCCGAGGCGTCCCAGGGCCTGCGCGACGAGCATGCCGGGAGCGAGGGCGTCGGCGAAAGACCAGAAGCGCACCCCGGCCATGCGGCAGCCGATGAACGCGCCGACGGCCCCACCGAGGAGCGCTCCGAAGATGGCGTTGCCGCCGTTCCAGATGGCGAAGACCTCCAGCGGGTCGGCGCCCTCGTAGAAGTAGTCGCCGGGGTGGGTGAGCACGTGGTAGAACCGGGCGCCCACGATTCCGAGCGGTACCGCCCAGAGAATGATGTCCAGGACCACTCCCGGCTCGCCGCCGCGCTGGGTCAGGCGGCGGGAGGTCATCACGGTCGCCGCGATGATCCCGGCGAGGATGCATAGGGCGTAGGCGTGGATGGTGAACGGTCCGAGCGTGAAGGAACTCCACTCGGGGCTCGGGCTCGGAATGCTCAGAGGTATAAACACCTGGGGACTACCTTTCATCGTGGCGTCGGCCACCCGGGGGCGAACGATCGACCGCCGGGGTCAATTTACCCTAGCTGGCGGGCCGGATCTCCCGCGCGCCGGCCGCGAGCTCACGGGCGAGGGCGGCGACTGCCGGCACTCCCCCGTCGGAGAGCGCCTTGACGAGGGCGGATCCGACGATGGCGCCGTCCGCGTAGCCGAGGATCTCGCGAACCTGTTCCGGCGTGGAGATGCCGAGGCCGACGCACGCGCTGGTCGAGCCGGCGGCCCGCAGCCGGTCGATCAGGATGCGGGCGGCGGAGTCGACGTCGCCGCGGGCACCGGTGATCCCCATGGTGGACACGGCGTAGACGAAGCCGCGGCTCGCCTCGACGGCCTGCTTCAGGCGGGCGTCCGAGGAGGACGGAGCGGCCAGGAACACCCGGTCGAGACCGGTGCGTTCGCTCGCGGCGACCCAGTCCGCCGAGTCGTCGGGAATCAGGTCGGGCGTGATCAGGCCGGCGCCGCCCGCGGCGAGCAGGTCATCGGCGAAACGATCGACCCCGTACTGCACGATGGGGTTCCAGTAGGTCATCACCAACACGGGCACGTCGACCTGCGCGGTGATCGCGGCCACGGCTTCGATGCCATGGCGCAGCCGGAAACCGTTCGCCAGGGCCCTCTGGGTTGCGGCCTGGATGACCGGGCCGTCCATCACCGGGTCGGTATACGGCAGGCCGAGCTCGAGGATGTCGACGCCGTTGTCGGCCAGGGCCACGGCCGCGTCGATGCTCTCGGAGAGCGTGGGGAATCCGACCGGCAGATACCCGATCAGGGCGCCGCCGCCCTCGGAGCGGCGCCGCGCGATGGTGGCCTCGACCGTGCTGCCGCCCGCTGCCGGGTGGCGCGCTGCCGGGTTGCCTGTTGCCGGGTTGCCTGTCACTGCCGAGTTGCTCATAGCTGTTCCGCGCCCTTGTCGAGCAGGTCGAAGTACCGACCCGCGGTTTCCATGTCCTTGTCGCCGCGGCCGGACAGGTTGACCAGGATGGTGGCGTCGGGGCCGAGCTTTTTGCCGAGGTCGAGGGTTCCGGCGAGGGCGTGTGCCGACTCGATGGCCGGGATGATGCCCTCGGTTCGACTGAGAAGGCGCAGGGCGCTCATCGCCTCGGCGTCCGTGACCGGCAGGTAGGTGGCACGGCCGATGCTCGCCAGCCACGAATGCTCCGGGCCGACGCCCGGGTAGTCCAGGCCGGCGGAGATCGAGTGCGACTCCACGGTCTGGCCGTCTTCGTCCTGCAGGAGGAAGCTGCGCGCGCCGTGCAGGATGCCGGGACGTCCCTTCGTGATCGTCGCGGCGTGGCGGAGGGTTTCCGCGCCCTCCCCGCCGGCCTCGTAGCCGTACAGGGCGACGTCGGGGTCGTCCAGGAACGCGTGGAAGATGCCCATGGCGTTGGAGCCGCCGCCGACGCAGGCGGTGACAGCATCGGGCAGGCGGCCGGTGAGGTCGAGGACCTGCTGGCGGGCCTCCTCGCCGATGATCTTCTGGAAGTCGCGCACCATGGCCGGGAACGGGTGCGGGCCGGCCACGGTCCCGAAGATGTAGTTGGTGGTCTCGACGTTGGTCACCCAGTCGCGCATGGCCTCGTTGATGGCGTCCTTGAGGGTGCGGGAGCCGGTCGTGACCGACACGACCTCGGCACCGAGCAGGCGCATCCGTGCCACGTTCAGGGCCTGCCGCTCCGTGTCCACCTCGCCCATGTAGACCACGCAGTCGAGGCCGAACAGGGCGGCCGCGGTGGCGGTGGCCACCCCGTGCTGGCCGGCGCCGGTCTCGGCGATCACGCGGGTCTTGCCGATCCGCTTGGTCAGCAGGGCCTGCCCGAGCACGTTGTTGATCTTGTGCGAGCCGGTGTGGTTGAGGTCTTCCCGCTTGAGGATGATGCGGGCGCCGCCGGCGTGCGCGGCGAACCGCGGCACCTCGGTGATGATGGAGGGCCGACCGGTGTAGCTGCGGTGCAGTTCGGTCAGCTCGGCCGCGAATGCGGGGTCCTGACGGGCCAGCGCGTACTCGCTGGTGAGTTCGTCGAGGGCCGCGACGAGGGATTCCGGCACGAACCTCCCGCCGAATTCACCGAAGTAGGGGCCCGCCTGCGCCCGGAGGGATTCTGAGTCGAGTGGGGAGGACATTCAAACCGCCAGGAATTCGGTGAGGGTGCGGATGGGATCGTTGGTGACGAGGGCTTCGCCGACGAGCACGACGTCGGCGCCGGCCGCGCGATAGTGTGCCACGTCCGCGGCCGTCTTGACAGCGGATTCGGCGACCCGGACAACGCCGGAGGGGATCCGGCCGGCCAGCCGGCCGAACAGGTCCTGGTCCAGCTCGAAGGTCGTCAGGTCGCGGGCGTTCACGCCGACCAGGCTCGCGCCGATATCGAGGGCTCGGTCGACCTCGTCGGCGCTGTGGGTTTCGACCAGGGCGGTCATGCCCAGTTCGCGCACGAGGTCGTGCAGGGAGACCAGTGTGGCCTGGTCCAGGGCCGCCACGATCAGCAGCACCATGTCGGCGCCCGCGGCCCGGGCTTCGAAGACCTGGTACGGAAGCCCGATGAAGTCCTTGCGGAGCACCGGAATCTGCACGGCCGAACGCACCTGCTCCAGGTCGGAGAGCGACCCGAGGAACTTGCGGCCCTCGGTGAGGACGCTGATCGCGCTGGCGCCGCCGAACTCGTAGGAGACGGCGAGTGCCGCGGGATCGGAGATCTCGGCCAGGGTTCCCCGGGAGGGGCTGGCCCGCTTGACCTCGGCGATGATCTTGACGCGTGGCGCCGGGGCGAGCACCGACAGGGCATCGATGGCCGGCGCCCGGATGAGGGCCGCCGCCTGGACGACGTCGAAGGAACGGGTGACGCGACGCGCTTCCGCGTCGGCGACCGCCCCGGCTAGAAGATCAGACAGCACTCGACTAGTGACCCTGGTGCGAGGACTCGTGCTCGGCCACGCCGTAGCCGACCTTGGCGAGCACCCAGCCGGTGAGCAGACCGACGACCAGAAGACCGGCGGATGCCCAGACGAGCCATTCCACCGCGAGGAAGAACGCGACGGTCCCGATCGCGATGGCCAGCAGCATGATGGTCACGGCGGTCCAGGCGGCGATCGAATGGCCTTCGCCAGGGTCTACCGATTCGAAGCTCATGGTTCTCCTTTTGTGCGTTGACGGGCAAAACAAGTCTAGCGGCCTCAGGGTTCCCCGGCCTTCTCGTGCAGCTTCGCGCTGCGGCGATTCAGGTCTCGATCGGCACCGGAGTCAGCGCTGTGCCGTGGGGTCTTCTCCGCGGCTCAAGCCGTCCCAGTCGTCGACGGCGTCGTGCCCGGTGTCGACGCCGGCGGCCGCGGCGTCCGTCCCGCCGGTGGAATCGGCCGGGGCGAAGCGCACGGCCTGGTAGCGGGTCGTCGGTCCGGGCCAGCGGCGGGCGGTGACCAGGACGCTGACGCCCACGGCGGCCATCACGACGCCGGCGAGCAGCGCCAGGTACGGCCACGGCGTCGCTACTGCGGAGACCACCCCGTCCAGGACGGACTCCCTGCCCGAGACCCCGGTGGCCTTGGTGATGGCACCCGCGCTGGCCGCGGCCGGACCGGTGACTGCGGTGAGCGCCGCCAGAAAAACGGAGAGCCCGAGCAGCACCTCCAGGAGGCCCAGAACGAACCGGATCACCGGGCCGGCGATCGTGAGGGCGCCGGCGAGGGCGAGCCCGGCCATGGCCAGGGCGGTGAGTGCCGGCGACGCGGTCGCGCCCGTCACCTCGAGGCTCTGCCGGGCGGTGCCGGACTGTGCCACGACGGCGTTCACCCAGGTCTGCGTCCAGGCGAGCAGGGCCAGTCCGCTGGCCAGCAGCACGACCAGGACGTGGGCGAGCTTGAGCCGCCGGGAAGAGGGCATCTAGCGCACCCTCTTCATCGCGTTGGCCACGGCGACGGCCCGGAGCGGGGCGGCGGCCTTGTTCTGCGATTCCTGGTACTCCGAGGCGGGGTCGGAATCGGCGACCAGGCCACCGCCGGCCTGCACCCGGGCGACGCCGTTCATGATCGTGGCGGTGCGGATGGCGATGGCCAGGTCCGCGTCGCCGGCGAAGCCGAAGTAGCCGACCACTCCCCCGTACACGCCGCGCTGGGCCGGTTCGAGGTCGTCGATGATCTCCAGCGCCCTCGGTTTCGGCGCCCCCGAGAGGGTGCCGGCCGGGAAGGTGGCCCGGAACACGTCGATGGCCGACCGGTTCGGCAGCAGGTTGCCTTCCACCGAGGACACCAGGTGCATGATGTGGCTGAACCGTTCGATCCGCATGAACTCGGTGACCTCCACCGAGCCGGCGGCGCACACCTTGAGCAGGTCGTTGCGGGCGAGGTCGACGAGCATCAGGTGCTCGGCGCGTTCCTTCGGGTCGCCGGCCAGCTCTGTCTCGAATGCGGCATCGGCTTCCGGGGTCGCCCCGCGGGGCTTCGAGCCGGCGATGGGGTGAGTGAAGACCCGGTCGTTCTGCACCTTGACGAGTGCCTCCGGGGAGGAACCGACGATCCAGTAGCCGTCCCCGGCCGGTGACTCGAGGCTGAGCAGGTACATGTACGGGGACGGGTTGAGGCTGCGCAGCACCCGGTACACGTCGATCGGGTCGGCCGTGCATTCCTGGTCGAACCTCTGGGAGATGACGACCTGGAACACGTCGCCGGCGACGATGTGGTCCTTGGCGACGTCGACCGAGGCGAGGAAATCCTCCCGCTTCGTGCGGTTGGCGGGGCTGGCGGGCGTGGACAGGTCGACCTCGGCCAGCCAGGCCTCCGAGGGCTCGGCCAGCCGTGTCTGCAGCGCATCCAGACGGTGCTGCGCCGACGCCCACAGGACGTCCGGGGTGTCGAACCCGTCGTTGAGCACGTTGGCGATCAACTGCACGGTGCCGTACTTGTGGTCGATCACGACGAGGTCGGCCACGAAGCTGAAGGCCTGGCCCGGCACCTCGTAGTCGGCGGGCGGGCGATTCGGCAGGTGCTCGATCTGCCGGATCGCCTCCCAGCCGATGAAACCGACCAGACCGCCGGTGAGGGGCGGGTGCCCCGGCATTTTCGGCGTCTCCCACCGGGCGTGGAGCGCGGCCAGCGCCGCCAAGGGTCCGAGGTCGACGACGTCGCCGAGCGCGCGGGCGGCCGACATGCCGTAGTCGAGCCAACGGGCCTCGTCGCCCTGCTGGGTGAGTACACCGAAGGAGGACACTCCCACGAAGGAGAACCGCGACCAGATGCCGCCCTGCTCCGCGGACTCGAGCAGGAAGCTGCCCGGCCGGCCGGCCGCCAGCTTGCGGTAGATGCCGACCGGGGTCTCCCCGTCGGCGAACAGTTCGCGTACCACGGGGATCACGCGGTGCTCGGTCAGGAGGGCGGAGAACCGCTCCGGCGTGGTGGATGCGGCCGCCGTGGAACCGGCGGGGCTGGTGTCATCCGTTGCCATGGTCATTCCTTCGGCTGGTCGGCGTTTTCGATGGACCCGGCGGGCCGGCTCGGGCGAGCGCCGGCCACGACCTCGATGCCCCGGCCCACGAAGCAGGTGCGGGTGCCGGTGTGGCAGGCCGCTCCGACCTGGTCTACCTGCACGAGGAGGGTATCGGCGTCGCAGTCAAGCGCGGCGGACTTCACGTACTGGCCGTGCCCGGACGTGTCGCCCTTACGCCAGTATTCCTGGCGGCTGCGGGACCAGAAGGTCACGCGCCCTTCGGTCAGGGTGCGGCGCATGGCCTCCCGGTTCATCCAGCCCAGCATCAGCACCTCGCCGGTGTCCCACTGCTGCACCACCGCCGGCAGCAGTCCGTCGGAGTTGAAGACGGCGCGTTGGAGGGCCTCGTCCGGGGCGGAGAGCTGGGGGGTCGACGACTGGTCGGTCATTGCGGGGCCGTTTCGGATCGGGTGGGGCGCGGCATGTCAGCGCACCGGCATTCCGGCGCGCCGCAGTTCCTGCTTGACGTCGCCGATGGTCAACTGGCCGCTGTGGAACACGGACGCCGCGAGCACGGCGTCCGCTCCCGCCGCGATGGCCGGGGGGAAGTCCTCGACCTTCCCCGCCCCGCCCGACGCGATCACCGGCACGGCGCTCAGCTCCCGCATCAGCGTGATCAGTTCGAGGTCGAACCCGGCCTTGGTGCCGTCGGCGTCGATGGAGTTCACGAGCAGTTCGCCCACCCCCAGCTCGATGGCCGTGCGCGCCCAGGCGAGCGCGTCCAGGTCGGTTTCGGTGCGACCGCCGTGAGTGGTGACGAGGAAACCGGATTCCGTTCGCCCGCTGCGTTTGACGTCGAGCGAGAGTACGAGCACCTGGGAGCCGAACCGGTCGGCGATCTCGCCGATCAGGGCCGGGCGCCTGATGGCGGCGCTGTTCACGCCGACCTTGTCGGCCCCGCTGGCCTGCAGACGCGACACGTCCTCGACACTGCGGATGCCGCCGCCGACCGTGAGCGGGATGAAGACCTGTTCCGCGGTGGCCCGAACCACGTCGTAGGTGGTGGCGCGGTTGTCGACGGTCGCGGTCACGTCGAGGAAGGTGAGTTCGTCGGCGCCCTGCTCGTAGTAGCGGCGGGCGAGTTCGACCGGGTCGCCGGCGTCACGGAGGTTCTGGAAGTTCACGCCCTTGACCACGCGGCCGTCGGCCACGTCGAGGCAGGGAATCACCCGCACCGAGAGAGTCACGTTTTTGTTCTCCGTTACCGTTTGCCGACCGACCGCGTCAGAGGCGGGCGTTGTGGATGGCGCTGATCAGGATGGCGCGCGCGCCGAGCTCGTAGAGGGCGTCCATGACGTGGTTCGTGTTCAGGCGCGGGATCATCACCCGAACGGCCACCCAGTCCGGGTCGTGCAGGGACGACACCGTGGGCGACTCGATGCCGGGCGCCAGCAGGCAGGCGTCGTCGAGGAGCGTCAGGGGGATGTCGTAGTCCATCAGCACGTACTGGCGGGCGACGAGCACGCCCTGCAGCCGGCGCAGCAGGGTCGCGATGCCGGGCTTGTCGTTTTCGGAGCTGATCAGCACGGCGGTGGACTGCAGGATGACCGGGCCGAAGATCTCCAGGCCGGCCTTGCGCAGGGTGGTGCCGGTGGAGACCACGTCGGCGACGGCATCCGCCACGCCCAGCTGCACGGCGGACTCGACGGCGCCGTCGAGGGGAACCAGGTGCACCTCGACGTCGTGCCCGGCGAGGAAGGTCTCGACCAGTCCGGGGTAGCTCGTCGCGACGCGCAGTCCGGACAGGTCGGCCAGGGTGGAGAAGCGGCCGGCCGGTCCGGCGAAGCGGAACGTGGAGTCGCCGAAGTCGAGGCTGGCGATCTCCTGGGCGGTGGAGCGCGAGTCGAGCAGCAGGTCGCGGCCGGTGATACCCACGTCGAGGGCGCCGGAGCCGACGTAGGTCGCGATGTCCCGCGGGCGCAGGTAGAAGAACTCGACGTCGTTCAGCGGGTCGGAGACCACGAGGTCGCGCGGGTCACGGCGACCGGTGTAGCCGGCCTCGTGCAGCATCTGGGCGGCGGTTTCGGACAGCGAGCCCTTGTTGGGCACGGCAATTCTCAGCATGGGATCACTCTCTGCGTTTGGAAGAATCTTTGCGGGCTCGGAAACGATCGGCTGCTACAGATGCCGGTAGACGTCGGCGGGGGTGAGCCCCTTCGCCAGCATCATCACCTGCACGTGGTACAGCAGCTGGCTCATTTCGGCCGCCGCCTCGTCGTCGCTCTGGAACTCGGCAGCCATCCAGACTTCGGCGGCTTCCTCCACGATCTTCTTGCCGATGGCATGCACGCCGGCATCGAGCTCGCGCACGGTCCCCGAGCCCTCCGGCCGAGTCCGGGCTTTGTCGCTCAGTTCAGCAAACAGGTCGTCGAAAGTCTTCACCTGTCTAGGGTACTAGTGCGCGTGCGGGTGTTCGTTCGCGGCGGCGCGCAGCAGGGCGATCTGCTTCGCCGGGTCGGGCGAGTTGAACACGCTGGAGCCCGCCACGAAGGTGTTGGCCCCGGCCTCGGCGGCGATCACGATCGTCTCCTCGGTGATTCCGCCGTCGACCTGCAGCCAGATGTCCAGGCCGGTCTTATTTACGGCCTCGGACAGGGTGCGGAGTTTGCGCATGGTGGAGGGCATGAAGCTCTGGCCGCCGAAGCCGGGTTCGACGGTCATGATCAGCACCTGGTCGAACTCGGGCAGCAGCTCGAGGTAGGGCTCGATGGCCGTGCCGGGCTTGAGGGCGATGCCGGCCCGGGCGCCGATCTGGCGGAGCCTCCGGGCCAGGGCGACCGGGTTGGTGGTGGCCTCGGCGTGGAAGGTGACCGAGAACGCCCCGGCCTCCGCGTAACCCGGTGCCCAGAGTTCCGGGTTTTCGATCATCAGGTGCAGGTCGAACGGAAGCGGGGACACCTGCGCCAGCCGGTCGACCACGGGCGGCCCGAACGTCAGGTTGGGCACGAAGTGGTTGTCCATGATGTCGACGTGCACCAGGTCAGCCGAGCGGATGCGGCCGAGGTCACGTTCGAGATTGGCGAAATCGGCGGCGAGAATGCTGGGGTTAATCCTGGTGACCATGTTTTCACCCTACTGCGGTGAGCCACTCTGGAGTGGCGGAGGGTCCCGGCCCTCGCAGCGGCGCAAATCCAGGCGGGCCCGACCCGCCCGACCCGCCCGACCCGCCCGAACGAATTCGACGGAGATTTTGCCGGAATCGGCCCCAAACACACCTGAAAACACGGTTTTAGACCAGAATCTCCGTCGAATTGGTTCGACACCGGTGCACCGGATCGAGCCGGAGGCACCGGCTATGCGGTGCGCTCGAGCAGCGTGATGAACATGGCGTCGGTGCCGTGGCGGTGCGGCCAGAGTTGCACGCTGTGGCCGTCGTCGGGGAGGTCAAGCTCGGAGCTGCTCAGCCCCTGCAGCACGGCGGCAGTGTCGAGGGTGTGTACCCGGTCGCCCCACTTCTTGAGGGCGGACGCGACGATCCCGCGGGTTTCCGCGATGTGCGGCGAGCAGGTGACGTAGGCGAGGATGCCGCCGGGCTTGAGGGCGCCGAGGGCCGCGTCGATCAGGCCGGACTGCAGGTCGGAGAGCTCGGCGACGTCCTTGGGCTGCTTGCGCCAGCGCGCTTCCGGGCGGCGGCGCAGCGCGCCGAGCCCGGTGCACGGAGCGTCGAGGAGGATCCGGTCGAATTCCTCGGGGTGCGCGTCGGCGAAGGTGGTGCCGTCCTGCTCCCAGACCGCCACATCGGTCGGGACGGCGGCCAGAGCCTTGCGCACGAGTGTGGCCCGGGCCGGGACGAGTTCGTTGGCGACGAGGTGGGCTCCCCCGCCCAGCGCTTCGGCGGCCAGCAGCGCGGCCTTGCCGCCGGGGCCCGCGCAGAGGTCGAGCCAACGCTCTCCCGGTGCGATCGGCCGGGCCCGGCTGAGGCTGAGGGCGGCCAATTGGGAACCCTCGTCCTGCACCCGGACGCGGCCGTCGCTGTCCTGCATTATGTGCAGGGGGTCGCCGCCGGCGAGCACGAAGCCGGCCGGCGAGAACGCGTTGGCGACGCCGAGACCCTCGGTGTCCTCCGTGTTGCTCAGGCCGGGCAGGGCCACCATGTTCACCCGGGGTGCGGCGTTGTCGGCGATCAGGAGGTCTTCCAGCTCGGCCTCGCGCCCTTCGAGGCGCAGGGACTGCCGGAACGCCCGCACCACCCAGACCGGGTGCGAGTGCTCCGCGGCGAGCCGGTCGTCCTCGCCGGTGGCCCCGGCGAGGACGCGGTCGCGCCACTCCTCGGGGGTGGAACGGGAGATGGTGCGCAGCACCCCGTTCGTGAACCCGGTGGCCGCGCGGGACCCGACCTGGCGGGCCAGTTCGACGGACTCATTGACGGCCGCGTGGGTCGCCACCCGGGTGGCGAGCAGCTGGTGCGTGCCCAGGCGCAGCACGTCGAGGATGGCCGGGTCGATCGCGGTGACCGGGCGACCGGCCGCCTCGGCGATCACCCGGTCGTAGAACCCCTGCATCCGCAGGGTTCCGTAGGTCAGCTCGGTGGCCAGCGCGGCATCCGCGGTGTTCAGGGCCGCCCGTTTGATGCGGGTGGGCAGCAGCAGGTTGGCGTAGGCGTCGGATTCCCGCACTGCGGCGATCACCTCGTAGGCGACCCGGCGGGCCGGCTGCACGAAGTCGGTGGGGGCCCGCTCCCGCCGACGCTCCTGGCGGCGCGGTTCCTGCCTCCGGTCACGGTTAAGCTCGTCGCTCATGAGGCGACCACCTCCGTCGCCGCTACTCCACGCCACCAGTCGACTGCCTTCATTGGTTTCTTTCCGGCCGGTTGCACGGTGACGAGCTCGAGGGGCTCCGTTCCCGTTCCAATCAGCACTTTCTTGTCGATCTCTCGGATCAGGCCTGCGGGGTGCGGCTCGGCCCCCGTGGCCGGGGCCACGTCGAGAAGTTTGAGGCGGGCGCCGGCGAGCTCCGTGAAGGCGCCGGGCTCCGGGGTGACGCCGCGCACGCGGCTGTACACGGCCTGCGCCGATGCGGACCAGTCGATGCGGGCATCCGCGAGGGTGAGTTTGGGGGCGAGGGTGACCTCGCCGACCTGGGCCACCGGTGAGACGACGCCGGCCTCGAGGTCATCGATCACCTGCAGCAGCAGCCGGGCGCCGCTCTCACTGAGGCCCGCGAGCAGGCTGCCGGAGGTGGCATCCGCGCCGATCGTCTCGGACGACTGGGCGAACACCGGGCCGGCGTCGAGCTCGGGCACCAGCTGGAACACGGCGGCACCGGTGAGTTCGTCCCCGGCGATGACGGCGCACTGCACGGGCGCCGCGCCGCGCCAGCGCGGTAGGAGGGAGAAGTGCAGGTTGATCCAGCCCAGTCTGGGCACCGACAGGAGCGGCTCGCGGACGAGTCCGCCGTAGGCCACGATCACCCCGAGATCGGGTTGCAGGGCGGCGATCTCCTCGGTCGCGGACGCGTCGAGGCGGTTTGCCTTCAGCAGGCGCAGCCCGCGCTCCTCGGCGGCCTGCGCCACTGGCGAGGGGGTGAGCAGGCGTTTACGGCCGAGCGGGGCATCCGCCCGGCTGATGACGGCCGCGATCTCGTGGCGGGAATCGTTCAGCAGCACCAGGCTGGGCACGGCCGCCTGGGGCGTGCCGGCGAAGACGAGTTTCATTTAGAGCAGCTCCGGGTCATCGAATCGTACTTTGAGTGTAGGCGCGGGGCGGAACGCTGCCCCCTTGGGGCGCCGACGCCGGGCCGCATTGCGCACGATGGCGGCTTTGAGGAGCCGGGCCACGTCGTCGCCGGTGCTGCCGTACGCGAAGCGCACGATGGCGCGCACGAGCGGCGCCCCCGTGCTACCCGGCCCCGCACTGCCAGGCTCCGTGCTGACCGGGCCGAGCACGTCCACGCCGTCCATCCCGGCCAGGTCGACCACGGCCACGGCGACGTCCGCGGCGGTGCCGGTGACGGATGCGACGCGCACCGCGGGCGGGAATCGCAGCTGGCGCCGGTCGTACAATTCCGCCGCGGCGAGAGCCTCGGGCTGCCAGTTGTTCAGCGACCGCGCCAGGACCCCGCCGACCCCGACCAGGATCACCGGGGCGCCCGGTCCCGCGAGGGCGGCGGCATTGGACCACCAGCGGAGGCAGTCCTCCCCGACCCGCAGGGACTCGCGGGCGAGCATCCGTTCGCCGTCCAGCAGCAGGATGGCTCGGTAGCCGCCGGTCGGGATGGGCTCCGCCCCGCGGGTGGCGATCACCAGGGCCGGTTCGGCCCCCAGCTGCTGCAGCTGATGGTCGCCGTCGGCCACGATCACCCGTGCGCCGGGGAACGCCCGGCCGAGTTCCTCGGCGGTGCGCCCGGTGCCCAGGGTGACCACCCGCAGGCTCCGGCCGTCGCAGTGCACGCAGGCCCAGTCCGCCGCGAGGGCGCCACACCAGCGGCACGACGGGGTGGCCGAAGCCGAGGCCAGGCCCAGCGGGCCTTGGCACGTGGTGCAGCGGGCGGACTTCTTGCAGCTCTGGCAGGCGAGCATGGGTGCGTAGCCCGGGCTGGCCACCTGCACCAGGACGGGGCCGTGTTTGACGGCCTCCTTGGCGGCCAGCCACGCGGCCGTGGGGATGCGCGCGGCCCGCGCCTGCGGGTCGGGCTCCGACTGGAAGTCGGTGGGGATCACCCGGGGATGCCGGTTCCGGGCCGGGTGCACCTCGGTCAGCCAGCCGATTTCGACCAGGCGCTGCACCTCCACTGTGCGGGAGTGGCCGAGGAACACCAGCGCGCAGTCGGCCTGCCCCTGGCGCACGAGGGAGGCGTCGCGGGCGTGCACATAGGGGCTGAGCGGTTCGCTGTGCAGCGGGTCCCCGTCGTCCCAGAGCGCGATCAGGCCGAGGTCATGGGCGGGCGCGTAGACCGCGGACCGGTTGCCGAGCACGATCCGCGGCGCCGGCTCGAGGCAGGCCAGGAACGCCCGATACCGGTCCGGGTTCGGCTGACGGGCGTCGACCCGGCTGACGGAGCCGGTCGGGGCAAGCTGGTCGAGGGCCGCCTGCACCTGGTCCTGGTCGCGGTAGTCCGGAACGACGAGCACCGCGCTGCGGCCGGCGGCCAGGGTCGCCACGGCCAGCTCAGCCATGGTCCGCGCCCAGAGCCCGATGGTGCGTCCGTCCGGAAGCGGCACGAGGTCGGGCACTGCGGCGACGCAGAGCCGCTGCCGGGCCAGCACGGGCGGGCCGAGTGAGTCCTGGGGGTAGTCGGTGAAGAACGCAACGGTATCCGTTGCGCTCGAAGCGTCGCCCGGCACGGCGTCGGCCCCGGCCGCCGCTCGCGCGGCCAGCCACGCCTTCTCCACCCGCACCTGCCGCGGCGGCACGGCGAGACGGATGATGTCGCTCGCGTTCCCGGCGGCCCGGTCGGCCAGTCGCCGGGCCAGCTGCCAGACCGCCGGGGTCAGCACCTGGGCCGCGGAGACCACGCCGTCGATGGGGCTGAGCGCGCCCTGGAACTCGGCACCGGCCTCGGCCTGCGCCTGTTCCGGCGCGCCCAGGACCTCGATCAGGTAGCCCTCGGCGACCCGGCTGGCCGAGCGCAGCGGCACCTTGACCCGCACGCCGGGAAGGGCGAGGTCCGCGAGCTCCGGAGGAATGCTGTAGTCGAACAGGTGGTCGAGCTGGGGAAGGGGCGAATCGATCAGCACGCGTGCCACGAGGCCGGCGCGGGTCACCGTCAGCGTCCCTGTCGTCGGCGCCGCTCCGGCCTGGTCACAACACGGCTGGTCACAACATGGCAGGTCACAGCCGGGCTGCGCTTCGCAGGTCGTCGACCCGGTCGAGTCGCTCCCAGGTGAAGTCGGGCAGTTCCCGGCCGAAGTGGCCGTAGGCGGCCGTCTGCAGGTAGATCGGGCGGAGCAGGTCGAGGGACGCGATGATCGCGGCCGGGCGGAGGTCGAAGACCTCGCGGATCGCGGCGGTGATGTCACGGTCCGGGAGGGTGCCGGTGCCGAAGGTCTCCACGTACAGCCCGACCGGGGAGGCCTTGCCGATCGCGTACGCGACCTGGATTTCGAGTCGCTCGGCGAGTCCGGCGGCCACCGCGTTCTTGGCGACCCAGCGCATCGCGTAGGCGGCGGACCGGTCGACCTTCGAGGGGTCCTTGCCGCTGAACGCTCCCCCCCCGTGCCGGCTCGAGCCACCGTAGGTGTCGATGATGATCTTGCGGCCGGTGAGGCCGGCATCACCCTGGGGGCCGCCGATCTCGAAGCGGCCGGTTGGGTTGATCAGCATGTTCAGGTCGCTGGAATCAAGCTCGACCCGGGCGAGCACGGGCCGGATGACCAGTTCTTCGACCTCGGCGCGCAGCCGTTCGTTGGAGACCGACGGCGAGTGCTGGGTGGAGAGCACGACGGTCTGCACGGTCCGCGGCGTGATGCCGTCGTAACCGATGGTGACCTGGGTCTTGCCGTCGGGACGCAGGTAGTCCAGTTCGCCGGATTTGCGCACCTCGGCCAGGCGTTCCGCGAGGCGGTGCGCGATCCAGATCGGGATCGGCATCAGCTCGGGCGTCTCGCGGGTGGCGTAGCCGAACATGATGCCCTGGTCGCCGGCTCCCTGACGGTCGAAGTCGTCGACGCTCGACTCTTCCCGGCGCTCGAAGGCGTTGTCGACGCCCTGCGCGATGTCGGGAGACTGCCCGCCGATGGAGATCTCCACACCGCAGGACCGGCCGTCGAACCACACGTCCGACGAGTCGTAGCCGATGTCGGTGATGCACTTGCGCACGATCGACGGGATCTCGACGTAGGCCTCGGTGGTGACCTCGCCCGCCACGTGCACGAGGCCGGTCGTGACGAGGGTCTCGACCGCGACGCGGCTGTTCGGGTCTTCGGCGAGGAGGGCGTCGAGGATGCTGTCGGAGATCTGGTCGCAGATCTTGTCGGGGTGACCCTCGGTGACTGATTCCGAGGTGAAGAGGCGAAGATCGCTCATCTGGCCCGTCTCTGTTGATGAACACGCCGGTGAACAACGTGTTGAAGTGAACATGGTGAAAAAACCCGACCCGACCGGCCCCGGAGGACTCCGGCGCCGCGAACAGCCCGGCAACCCGTGAACGGATGCCCGGCAGGCTCAGGCGATCAGGTCAAGGATGCGCTGGGCCACCGACATCTTGGTTCCGGAGGCCTCACACACTATATCTCCAGCGCTGTCGAGCACCCTGACTTCGTTACGGTCCGAGGCAAATCCCTCCGACCATCCCACCCGGTTGACCACCAGGAAATCGCAGCCCTTGCGGGCGAGCTTGGCCCGGCCCAGGGCGAGAAGCAGGTCAGGGTCGGTCTCGGTTTCGGCGGCGAAGCCGATCAGGACCTGCCCGGGCTTCTTCCCGGCCGCGAGCCCGGCCAGGATGTCGGGGTTGCGGGTGAGTTCCAGCACGAGCGAGTCCCCGGTGTCGTCCTTTTTGATCTTGTCTGCCCGTACGGTCGCCGGCCGGTAGTCCGCCACCGCGGCGGCCATGATCACGGCATCGGCGTCGGCGGCTGTCTCGGTGACGGCCCGTTCCAGGTCGAGCGCCGAGCTCACCAGCAGGAGTTGAACCGTGGTGGGGGCCGGGACCTCCAGGTTGGCGGCGATCAGGATCACGGTGGCTCCCCGTGCCGCGGCGGCCTCCGCCAGGGCTACGCCCTGCTTGCCGCTGGAGCGGTTCCCGAGGAAGCGCACCGGGTCGAGCGGTTCCCGGGTGCCGCCGGCGGTGATCACGATGCGCTTCCCCGCGAGGTCCGACTGCGGGCGGCCGTTCTCAGTCGCGGCCAGGGCGGCGAGTGCCGCGGCGACGATCGTGTCCGGTTCGGCCATCCGGCCGGCCCCGGTGTCTGACCCGGTCAGCGGGCCGGTGCCGGGCCCGACGATGGTGACGCCGCGCGCGCGCAGGGTCGCGACGTTGGCGACGGTGGCCGGGTTGTTCCACATTTCCGTGTGCATGGCCGGCGCGATCACGAGCGGGGCGGTGCTGGCCAGGATGGTGTTTCCGAGCAGGTCGTCGGCGAGACCGGCGGCCAGCTTCGCGATGCTGTTCGCCGTGGCCGGTGCCACGACGATCAGGTCGGCGGACTGCCCGATCGCCACGTGCCGCACCTCGGCCACGCCCTCATACAGGTCCGTGTGCACGGGGTTCCGGGAGATGGCCTCCAGGGTGGGCTTGCCCACGAACCGCAGGGCCGCCGGCGTGGCCACGACGTGCACGGTGTCTCCCCGCAACACAAAAGCGCGCACGACGTTGACGGCCTTGTATGCGGCGATGCCGCCGGTTATCCCGACGACGACCGTACGACCTGACGACATCCTGCGCGCTCTGGCTGCGAGCTGTGTTACTCGACGATGGGGCGGGAGACGAGCTTGTCCTCGTTGATCTCGCGCAGGGCGACCGAGAGCGGCTTGTCCTCCACGGTCGAGTCGACGAGGGGTCCGACGTTGTCGAAGAGGCTGCCTTCGTGCAGGTCCGCGTAGTAGTCGTTGATCTGGCGTGCGCGCTTGGAGGCGAAGACGACGAGGGCGTACTTGGAGTCGACCTTGGTCAGCAGGTCGTCGATGGGCGGGTCAATGATGCCAGTGAGCTTGGTGGCCATTGGTGTCACTCCTTCAGAGCGGTTCGTGCTGCGAAACGTGGCAGCAGCGGGCAGATGATGCAGGTGGTCGCGTGAGTCACGCGGCGCGGAAATTCACGACAAAACGGGCGCTATGGCAGCGGCGGTGCCTTGCGCAGATTCAACAAGTCTACGACCTCGCGGGCGGCCTCAGCCACGTCGTGGTTCACGACCCGGAAATCGAACTCCCCCTGGGCTGCCAATTCGAGCTTGGCGGTCTCCAGTCGGCGGGTCTGTTCGGCGCCACTTTCGGTGTCCCGGCCGATCAGCCGACGCAGGAGTTCCTCCCAGGTGGGCGGCAGCAGGAAGACAAGCCGGGCTTCCGGCATGGCCCGGCGAACGGCACGGGCGCCCTGGATGTCGATTTCGAGGAGCACACTGTCGCCGTGGCTGAGGGCTTCGTCGACCGGGCCGCGGGGGGTGCCGTACCGGTAGGCGTTGTGCACGGTCGCCCATTCCAGGAGTTCCCCGGCATCGACCATGCGGTCGAACTCGGCGTCGTCGACGAAGAAGTAGCTCACGCCTTCGGTCTCGCCCGGCCGGGGCGCCCGCGTCGTCGCCGACACTGACAGGTGCACGTCGGGGTAGTGCTGACGGATGTAGGCGGCAACGGTTCCCTTGCCGACCGCGGTCGGTCCGGCGAGAACAACCAGGCGGGCGGCGGATTCTCCGCGCCGGGAGGTGGTGCGGGTGGTGAGGAAGTCCTGCAACCGGGCGAGTTGGTGCTTGCCGAGGCCGCCTAAACGCTTCGATGGCGAGATCTCGAGCTTCTCCATGATGCGGTGCATCTTGGTGACGCCGATGGCCGGGATGCTCACCAGGAATTCCGTCACCCGCAGCCGGCCCTCGATGCCCTCCGGGCTTTCCGTGGCCACAGCCAGCACTTCGAGTGCCGAACGTTTTCCGTGTGCGATCTGCGTTTTAACGGCGGCGCGCGCTCGGCGGGCCGCCACGGCTGCGCGCGAGGCTGCAACCCGGTCGACGTCAGGTGGGGTAGGGCGTTTCTCAGCCACGGGCCGCTCCAGCTTCAACTACTCGGCGCGCAATCATCTTTTTGATTCGGTCGGGGCCGACCGCTAGAACGCTGCGCGATTCACTCACGATAACGCCTCGAGCGTACCCCCCGTACAAGATCCTCAGTTTAGATACCTCCGCGCCCTGGTGACCGAAGCCCGGGGCGAGTATGGGCGTGAGCCCGGTCGCGGGTGCCGACGACAGATCGAGGCCGAACGTGGCCAGGTCCAGGGTCGCCCCGAGCACAACCCCAAACGAGCCCAGTTCGGTGACACTGCCCGCATTCCGGCCGGAAACGTCATCGAAGACCGCGCGCGCGACGGTGACGCCGGCCTGCGGCCCGTCGGCGACGACGGCGCGCTGGATGGCCGCCGCCTCCGGGTTCGAGGTCGCTGCGAGCAGGAAGAGGCCCTTCCCGGTTTCACCGGCGAGGGTGAAGACCTCCGCGAGCGAGCCGACGCCCATGTAGGCGTTCACGGTGATGGCGTCGACCTCGAGGGCCGAACCGGGGCTGAGCCACGCCTGCCCGTAGGCCTCGACGCTGGTGCCCAGGTCGCCGCGCTTGACGTCGGCGATCACGAGCAGGCCGGCCTCACGGGCGTCCGCCAGGACGCGTTCCAGCGCCACGTAGCCGGCCGAGCCGAACCGCTCGTAGAACGCCACCTGCGGCTTCACCAGGCCCACCTGCCCGGCGGAGGCCGCCACGACCTGCCGTCCGAACGACTCGGCGCCCGCAGCCGTGTCCGGCAGCCCCCAGTCCGTCAGGAGCCAGGCGTGCGGGTCGATCCCGACGCACAGCTGCCCCCAGCGCGAGAAGGCCTGCCCCAGCCGCCCGCCGAAGGTCGACGGGCCGGCCGCGCCGTCTCCCCCGTTCACAGCGCGTTGGTCCGGGTGGTGGTGTACTCCTGCAGCGAGGTCACCTCGAAGCCGCCGCGGATGGCGTCGAGCGAGGCAACGGCTGCGCTCAACTCGGCGATGGTGGTGAACAGCGGGAGGTCCGCGGCGACCGCGGCCGCGCGGATCTCGTAGCCGTCGGCGCGGGCGGTGCGGCCGCCGGGCGTGTTGATGACGATCTGCACCTCTTCGCGGCGGATCAGTTCCACGATCGACACGTCCGCCTCGTCGGCCTTCTCACTGAACTTGGTCACGATGCCGGCACGGATGCCGTTCCGCTGCAGGACCTCCGCGGTCCCTTCCGTCGCCGTGATGGTGTAGCCCAGCTGCTGCAGCCGCAGCATGGGCAGGATGATGGCGCGCTTGTCCCGGTCGGAGACCGAGACGAAGACGGTGCCGGTGAGCGGAATTCCGCCGTAGGCCGCGAGCTGGCTCTTGGCGAAGGCCCGCGGGAAGTCGCGGTCGATGCCCATGACCTCACCGGTCGAGCGCATCTCCGGCCCGAGCACGGAATCCACGACCAGGCCCTCCGGCGTGCGGAACCGGTTGAACGGGAGCACGGCTTCCTTCACGGCGACCGGGGCATCCATCGGCACCCTGGAGCCGTCGATCAGGGGCAGCTTGCCCTCGGCCTTCAGTTCGGCGATGGTCTTGCCGACCATGATCAGCGCGGCGGCCTTGGCCAGGGTGATGCCGAGGGCCTTGGCCACGAACGGCACGGTGCGCGAGGCGCGAGGGTTCGCTTCGAGCACGTAGAGCACGCCGGCGCCGATGGCGAACTGCACGTTCAGCAGGCCGCGCACGCCGATGCCGCGGGCGATGCCGAGCGTCGCCTCGCGCACCCGGTCGATCTCCGCGCGGCCGAGGGTGACCGGCGGCAGGGTGCAGCTCGAGTCGCCGGAGTGGATCCCGGCCTCCTCGATGTGCTCCATCACGCCGCCGATGTAAAGCTCGGTGCCGTCGTAGATGGCGTCAACGTCGATCTCGATCGCGTCGTCGAGGAACCGGTCCACGAGCAACGGATGCGACGGGCCGATGATGCCCTGACCGGCCATCCGGGTGAAGTAGTCGGCCAGTGACGCGGAGTCGTAGACGATCTCCATGCCCCGGCCGCCGAGCACGTAGCTCGGGCGCACGAGCACGGGGTAGCCGATCTCCTCGGCCACCACGACGGCGCCGGCGTAGTCGGTGGCCACGCCGTTGCGGGGCGCGAGCAGGCCCGCCTGGTCGAGGATGCCGGAGAACAGTCCGCGCTCCTCCGCCAGGTCGATCGCCGCCGGGGTGGTGCCGAGGATCGGGATCCCCTCGGCTTCTAGCCCCTTGGCGAGGCCGAGCGCGGTCTGGCCGCCGAGCTGCACGACCACGCCGACGAGTTCGCCGCTCCGGCTTTCGGCGTGGATGACCTCGAGCACGTCTTCCAGGGTGAGCGGCTCGAAGTAGAGCCGGTCGGAGGTGTCGTAGTCGGTCGAGACCGTCTCCGGGTTACAGTTGATCATGATCGTCTCGTAGCCGGCCTCGGAGAGGGCGAAGGAGGCGTGCACGCAGGAGTAGTCGAACTCGACGCCCTGGCCGATCCGGTTCGGGCCGGAGCCGAGGATGACGACCTTCTTGCGGTCGCTGGGCACGACCTCGGTATCCTGGTCGTAACTGGAGTAGTGGTACGGCGTCAGCGCGGGGAACTCGCCTGCGCAGGTGTCGACGGTCTTGAAGACCGGGCGCACCCCGAGGATGTGGCGCACCGTGCGGACATCCGCTTCGCCGAATCCGCGCAGCTCGCCGATCTGGGCGTCGGAGAAGCCGTGGTCCTTGGCCCGGAGGAGGATGTCGGTGTCGAGCCGCTCGGCGGCCGCGATCTCGTCGGCGATCTCGTTGATCAGCACGATCTGGTCGATGAACCAGGGGTCGATCTTGGTGGCCTCGAAGACCTGCTCGATCGTGGCGCCCCGGCGGAGCGCCTGCTGCACGGTCACGATGCGCCCGTCCGTCGGAACCTCCGCGACGGTGAGGAGTTCCTCGACCGTGCGGGTCTCGGCACCCCAGTGGAAGGAGGAGCCGCGCTTCTCCAGCGAGCGGAGCGCCTTCTGCAGCGCGGAGGTGTAGCTGCGGCCGATGGCCATCGCCTCGCCCACGGACTTCATGGTAGTGGTCAGGCGCTGGTCGGCGGCCGGGAACTTCTCGAACGCGAACCGGGGCACCTTGACCACGACGTAGTCCAGGGTGGGCTCGAAGCTGGCCGGGGTGACGCCGGTGATGTCGTTCGGGATCTCGTCCAGCCGGTAGCCGAGGGCGAGCTTGGCCGCGATCTTCGCGATCGGGAAGCCGGTCGCCTTGCTGGCCAGGGCGGACGAGCGGGAGACGCGCGGGTTCATCTCGATCACGATGATGCGGCCGTCGGCCGGGTTGATCGCGAACTGGATGTTGCAGCCGCCGGTGTCCACGCCGACGGCGCGGATGATGTCGATGCTGATGTCGCGCAGCTTCTGGTACTCGCGGTCGGTCAGGGTCAGGGCCGGGGCGACCGTGATCGAGTCGCCGGTGTGCACGCCGACGGGGTCCACGTTCTCGATCGAGCAGACGACGACCGTGTTGTCGGCGGTGTCGCGCATCATTTCCAGCTCGTACTCCTTCCAGCCGAGGATGGACTCCTCGAGCAGGACCTCGCTGGTGGGGCTCTGGTGCAGCCCGTCGCCGACGATGCGGCGCAGTTCGGGCTCGGTGTAGGCGAAGCCGGAACCGAGGCCGCCCATCGTGAAGGAGGGGCGAACGACCAGGGGGTAGCCGAGGTCGCCTGCGAACCCGACGGCCTCGTCGACCGTGTGGGCGATGTAGGAGCGGGCGACGCCGGCGCCCGCGTCAAGCACCAGCTGCTTGAAGATCTGGCGGTCCTCCCCCTTCTGGATGGCCTCGAAGGAGGCGCCGATCAGTTCCACGTCGTACTTGGCCAGGATGCCGCGCTCGTGCAGCTGGATGGCCGCGTTGAGCGCCGTCTGCCCGCCGAGAGTGGGCAGGATCGCATCCGGACGCTCCTTGGCGATGATCGTTTCGAGGATCTCCGGGGTGATCGGCTCGATGTAGGTGGCGTCGGCGAAGTCGGGGTCGGTCATGATCGTGGCCGGGTTCGAGTTGACCAGGATGACCCTGACTCCCTCTGCCCGCAGCACGCGGCACGCCTGGGTGCCCGAGTAGTCGAACTCGCAGGCCTGGCCGATCACGATCGGTCCCGACCCGATGACGAGAACGCTGTTGATGTCGTCGCGCTTGGGCATTACTTGGCGTCTCCTGCTCCGGCGGCCGCACGATGAGCGACCACCACTTCCCTGAACCGATCAAAAAGGTACTCGGCGTCGTGCGGGCCGGCCGCGGACTCCGGGTGGTACTGCACCGAGAAGGCGGGAATATCGAGGCAGCGGATGCCCTCGACCACCTGGTCGTTGAGGCTGTAGTGGCTCACTTCGACCTTGCCGAATCCGGTGCGGGAGTCGTGCACGCCCTCGATCGGCATGTCCACGGCGAAACCGTGGTTCTGGGACGTGATCTCCACCCGGCCGGTGCTCTTGTCGAGGACCGGCTGGTTGATGCCGCGGTGGCCGAAAGGCAGCTTGTAGGTACGGAACCCCAGCGCGCGGCCGAGCAGCTGGTTGCCGAAGCAGATCCCGAAGTAGGGCACGCCGGCGCGCAGGATTTCCTGCAGGAGCGTCACGTGGGCGTCGGAGGCGGCCGGGTCGCCGGGGCCGTTCGAGAAGAAGACGGCCGAGGGGTTCAGCGAGAGCACGTGCTCCGCGGTGACCGACTGGGGCAGCACCAGAACCTCGAAGCCGCGTGCGGCCAGGTGGTTGAGAGTGGACGTCTTGACGCCGAGGTCGAGCACGACGACCGAACCGATGCGTTCCCCCTGCGCGGGGACCGAGAACGGCTCAACGGTGGAGACCTCGTCGGACAGGTTGCGGCCGCGCATGGCGGCGCCGGAGCGCACCAGCTCGAGCTGTTCGCCGTCGGAAATGGCGAAGCGGTCACCGGAGAAGATGCCGCTTCTCATGGCGCCGGCGGACCGGATGTGGCGGGTGATGGCGCGCGTGTCGATGCCGCTGATCCCGACGACTCCCCCGCTCTCGAGGTCATCGTCCAGGCTGCGGGTCGACCGGAAGTTGGAGGCGATCCGGGCCGGCTCGCGCACCACGAAACCGGAGACCCAGATGCGGCGGGATTCCATGTCTTCGTCGTTGGCGCCGGTGTTGCCGATGTGCGGAGCCGTCATCAGCACGATCTGGCCGGCGTAGGACGGGTCGGTGAGGGTCTCCTGGTAGCCGGTCATGCCGGTGGCGAAGACGATCTCGCCGAGGGTCTGGCCCTGGCTGCCGTAGGCCCGGCCTTCGTAGCGGCGGCCGTCTTCGAGCACGAGTACGGCGGCAGTCGGTCGGTCGGGGGTCGCTGCGTTGCTCACGCTACGCCTCGCTTTCATCATGCGTGGCCGGGCGCAGGGCGTCGGCCGCAATGGTTCGGATGGCGTCGTTCAGTTTGACGCGGTCGGATGGGTCAAGGACTCGGAAATAGCTGTCGACGGTCTGGGGCTCGTCCACCCGGGACGCGCCGGTGGTCGGCCCGGCCAGGCGCCAGCCCAGCAGAAGCAGCCCGTCCGGCTCGACCACGCGGTCGATGGCGTAGGTCGCGTCCTCGAGCACCTGGATCGCGGCGCCGGGGATGAAGACGGTCTCCTCGCCGGCGAGGACCAGCATGACGCCGGCCTCGGTCACGGCGAGGCGTGCCCTGGCCCGGAAGCCGAGCCCGCTGATGTTGAGGCGCTCCAGCGGTCGGCCGCGCAGGGTGGTGGCCACGTAGAACACGGCGACGGACGCCAGTTCGGCGCCGGCGTCGACCGGCAGGGGGTAACCGGCCGGCAGTGCCGCGTCGCGCCGGCCGCGGCCGCGCCAGCTGCGGTACATCAGCGCGAGCACGCCGAGCAGCACCGCGACGGTGATGACGGTGGCGATGGTCCTAGCCACGGTCGTTCTCCCCGTGGGCGGCGATCTCCGCGATCGGCCGCAGCATTCCGTCCAGCACTGTGGCGTAGCCCCGGTGGAAGGTGGCGTGCACCCGGCCGGGCAGGGTCATGGTCAGGTAGGGCGAGTTGACGCCCTTGCCGGCCAGGTCCTCGCGGTCGAAGACCCGGCTGGCCGACGGATCGTAGAGGGTGAGCTCGGCGGGAGCGCCCACGACGAGCCCCTGGCCCTGGCCGTTCACGCGGCCGATCCGGGCGGGGGTGGCCGAGAGCACCCGGGCGATGTCGGACCAGTCCAGCTGTCCGCCGGCGACCACGGCCGCGTGCACGACGGACAGGGCGGACTCGAGGCCGACCATGCCGTTCGCCGCGGCATCCCATTCGCAGTCCTTTGACTCCACTGGGTGCGGGGCATGATCGGTGGCCACGATGTCGATCGTGCCGTCGGCGAGGCCGGCGCGCAGTGCCTCCACGTCTTCCCGGCGGCGCAGCGGGGGGTTCACCTTGAACCGGGCGTCGTAACCGACGACCAGGTCTTCGGTCAGCAGCAGGTGGTGGGGCGTGGCCTCGGCCGTCACGTTAATTCCACGGGCCTTGGCCCAGCGGATGACGTCGACCGAGCCCGCCGTCGACACGTGGCACACGTGCAGGCGGGACCCCACGTGCTCGGCCAGCAGCACGTCGCGGGCGATGATCGATTCCTCGGCGACCGCCGGCCAGCCCGTCAGCCCGAGTTCGCCGGAGAGGGCGCCCTCGTTCATCTGAGCTTTCTCGGTCAGTCTCGGTTCCTGGGCGTGCTGGGCGACGACCCCGTCGAACGCCTTGACGTATTCCAGGGCCCTGCGCATCAGCAGCGGGTCCGACACGCAGAAGCCGTCGTCGGAGAAGACCCGTACCCGGGCGCGGCTGGCCGCCATTGCGCCGAGTTCGGCGAGGCGCTCCCCCGCGAGTCCGACGGTGACCGCGCCGATGGGTTGCACGGTGACGTAGCCGGCCCGTTCGCCGAGGGCGAGGACCTGCTCGACGACCCCGGCCGTGTCCTGAACGGGCGAGGTGTTGGCCATGGCGAAGACGCTGGTGAAGCCTCCGATCGCGGCGGCCCGGCTGCCGGTGAGGATGGTCTCGCTCTGCTCGAATCCCGGCTCGCGCAGGTGCGTGTGCAGGTCGACGAGTCCCGGCAGGGCGATCAGGCCGGCGGCGTCGATGACGCTCGCTCCGGCGCTGGAGAGACCGGAGCCGAGTTCGGTGATGCGTCCGTCGGCGAGCACCAGGTCAGTGCCGGTTCCGTCCGGAAGTGTGGCGCCCCTGATCAGGTAGCGCGTGCTGGCAGCGCGTTCGCTGGACATTTATGAATCCTCCCGATCGCCGGACAGCAGCAGGTACAGTGCCGCCATCCGCACTGAAACACCGTTCGCGACCTGTTCGCGCACGGTTGAGCCGGCCGAGTCGGCCGCCGCTGAAGATATTTCCAGGCCGCGATTCATGGGGCCGGGGTGCATCACAATGCTAGTCGGAGCCAGCCGGGCGAAACGCTCATCGTCCAGGCCCCAGCGGCGCGAGTACTCCCGGCTGTTCGGGAAAAACGCGGCGTTCATCCGTTCCAGCTGGATGCGCAGCATCATGACCACGTCCGGGCCGGAGTCGATCGCGGCGTCCAGGTCGAAACCCACCTCGGCCGGCCACCCCGTCAGGTCCATCGGCAGCAGCGTGGGCGGGGCGACGAACGTGACGTGTGCCCCCAACGTGGTGAGCAGCCACACGTTGGAGCGGGCGACCCGGGAGTGCAGAATGTCGCCGACGATGGTGACCGTGACGCCGTCCAGGCCTTTCCCGCGGGCACCGCCCTGGTGCAGGCGACGACGGATGGTGAACGCGTCCAGCAGCGCCTGGGTCGGGTGCTCGTGCATCCCGTCGCCCGCGTTGATGATGCCGGCGTCGATCCAGCCGCTTTCGGCGAGCACGTGCGGGGCGCCGGAGGCCGGGTGGCGGATCACGACGGCATCCGCCCCCATGGCGGCGAGGGTCTGGGCCGTGTCCTTGAGGCTCTCGCCCTTCGACACGCTCGATCCTTTCGCGCTGAAGTTGATCACGTCGGCGCTGAGCCGCTTGGCGGCCGCCTCGAACGAGATCCGGGTACGGGTCGAGTCCTCGAAGAAGAGGTTGACCACGGTTTTGCCGCGCAGGGTCGGAAGCTTCTTGACCTCGCGGTCGGCGACATCCGCCATGTCCTCGGCGATGTCGAGGAGCGTGATCGCGTCGTCCCGGCTCATGTCCTTGGTCGACAGGAGGTGCCTCATGACGCGTCCTCGTTCTCTGCGCCCACGTGCGCTGGGCCGTCTCCGCCGTCGATGCTGACGAATTCGTCGCCGTCGACCTCCAGCAGGTGCAGGTTGATGCGTTCGTCGGTCGAGCTGGGCAGGTTCTTGCCCACGAAGTCCGCACGGATCGGCAGCTCCCGGTGCCCGCGGTCGACCAGAACGGCCAGGCGCACGACGGTGGGGCGGCCGTGGTCGCCGAGGGCGTCGAGGGCGGCACGAATGGTGCGGCCCGAGTACAGCACGTCGTCGACAAGCACGACGGTGGCCCCCTCGATGCTCCCAGGGACGTGGGTGCGTGAGGGGGTTCGGGTGCGGGTGTGAGCGAGGTCGTCGCGGTACATCGTGACGTCGAGGGAGCCGACCCGCACCCCGGTCGCCGCCGGTTCGATCCGCCGGATCGTCTCCGCGATCCGCTGGGCGAGTACCACACCGCGGGTGGGGATCCCCAGGATCACGAGATTGTCAGCGCCGCGATTGGACTCCAGGATCTCGTGGGAGATCCGAGTCAACGCTCGCGTGATGTCAGCCTGGTTCAGCACTGTTCGTGCCATAAACCTGACCTCCTTCCCCGCCTCACCGGACGGCTGTTAAAGGAAATCTTTTCCGATTTCACCCTAACACCTCACGCCGCCTCCCCTGGCCGCGGTCCCCCTAGCAACGGGCGCCGGCCGCGGTTAAGCTACCGGCAACGATGGGCCAGACCCGGGAAAGGCTGCGGAGGGAGACCGACAATGTCGCCGACGGACGAGGCGTCACGACGAGGGGAAGCTCGGGGCCCGTCCCCGTTCGCCTCGGAGGTGGGCGCACCAGCCGGGCCGATCAGCCTGTTGCGGCGTCAGGAGATCGAGTCCGTGCAGCGCGAACTCGAGCTCCTGGCTCCCACCGAGGAGGCCCGGCTCGAGAGCGTGCACAAGTACCGGGACGCGGTATTCTCGCAGTATTTCCGGGACCGTCCGGTCTTCACCCTGACCTGGCCGGACAGCCTCTACATTCCGGCGGAGGCTGATTTCAAGAGGTACTGGTTCGTCGCGCCGCCGGGCGACCACCGGTACCGGTACCGGTGGTCGAACACGGAGAAGGGCCAGCCCGCCGGCAGTTCCGCCTCGGAGAAGGACGGCCGCCTGTTCAGCTGGGTCAACGTCTCCGCGCTGAACCCGAGCTACATCGGTTTCGCCGGTACCGGCGTCAGCATCACTCCCCGGGCCAGCCTCTCCACCGTCACCGTGAGCGCCGACATCGATCTCGTCACCGAAACCCGCTGGTGGCACATGCCCGGCACACCGGCCGGGTTCGCTCACTTCGCGTACCGCGGCACGGCCTATCTGGCCGGCTGGGAGATCGACCCGGTCACGGGCCAGTGGGAGCTCCTGGGCCATTCGGTTCACGCAGTCTGTTCAGGTTCAGCGAGAGCGGGCAGGGCGGGTCCGTCATCAATTCACAGCGGCAGGCGTTCACCGACCTGTCGGTGACGCTGCAGTTGCAGGGCTCGCACACCTACGCCATCGGCGTCGCGTTCGAGGCCGAGATCGCCTTCGACTGCCGCGATCACACGGGCCACCCCTACAAGAAGCAGCCGGGTGACGACATCCGCCCGTGGGCATCCATCGTCGGAAACGTCGCCAGCATCAGCGTCTCCACCTGACCCGGGTCAGGGCGCCGGGCTAGGAGACGGCGTTGGCGCCGAGGAAGGCGAGGAACTCGGCCGGGTCGGTGACGCTGCCGGAGTAGACGCTGCCGTTGACCAGTGCGGTGGGCGTGCCCTGAATCTGCGTGATGTCGGCATCCGGGATGGTGCCGGTGAGGGCCTGCTCCGTGTTGGCCTGGGACCAGGCCTGGTAGTCACCGGATGCGACGCACTCCGCGATGCTCGAACCGTCGCCGGCGAGGGCCACCAGCTCGTCGTCGCTGAGACCTTCGGTGTTCTCCGCGGGCTGGTTCGCGAACAGGGCGGCGAGGTAGTCGAGAGTGGCGTCGGGGTTCAGCGTGGCCTGGCAGGTCAGCGCGGCGGAGGCGCGGGACGAATACTCCGTGCCGAGGGAGGCGCGGTCGAGGAAGGTCAGCGAGTGCAGGCGCAGCGTGATGCTCCCATCGGCCACCAGGGCGGCGAGCTGGTCGCCGTTGGCCGTCTCGAACTGCTGACAGTACGGGCACATCGGGTCGAAGTAGACGTCGACCACGTCGGGGCCCGTGCCCACGACGAGGTACCCCGCGTCGAAGTTCGCCGCTCCGACCGTGCCGGTGGGGAGGCCGGCCCGGGGCGGGCTCGTTGCCTGCGACGTCGACCCGCCGGTGGATCCGTCGTGGGTTGCGGTTTTGAAGAATGCTCCCAGCGCCGCCGCGAACACGATCAACAGCACGACGCCGATGATCGTGGCGACGATGCCGGCGTAGCCGAGGATCAGGCCGGCGATGGCCAGGCCTCGCCCGCCTTCGCCGCGGCGCTTGATCTGGCCCAGCGCGATGTGCCCGGTGATCACGGCGGCGAGGGAGACGAAGAACGCCGACACCAGGGAGACGATCGCGAGCGTGTTCGTCTTGGGCCGCTGCGGGTACGGCTGTGAGCCGGGGACCGGAATGTAGGGAGCAGGCTCGTTCGACGGTTCGGGCGTGGTGCTGGTCATGCGGTCCCCCTGGCTGGCCGCGGGTTACGCGGTTGGTGCGGTTTGGGCGATGCGCCCGAGTAGTCCGTTGACGAAGCCGGCCGAGTCATCCGTCGACAGGATCTTGGCGGCCTCGACGGCCTCGTCGATGGCGACGGCGTGCGGAACGGCGTCGTTGAAGAGCACCTCCCAGATGCCGATGCGCAGGATCGCGCGGTCGATCACGGGCATGCGCTTGAGCGTCCAGCCCTGCGAGTACGTCTCGATCAGTTCGTCGATCTCGTCGCGGTGGTCCACCACGCCGTCGACGATCTCCCGCGCGTACAGCCAGGACGCCATCCGGGCCGGCTCGTTGGCCGCCCGCTGGGCTTCCAGGGCGAGGGACTCCGGGATGGTGATCTGCCGAACGTCGGCGATGTAGAGAATGTCGATCGCGCGCTTGCGCGCTTTAGTGCGCGCGCTCACTAGTTGACGCGGCCCAGGTAATCGCCGGTGCGGGTGTCTACCTTGACCCGGGTGCCCTGCTCGAGGAACAGCGGAACCTGGATCTGGAAGCCGGTTTCGACCGTGGCGGGCTTGGTGCCGCCGGTGGAGCGGTCACCCTGGAGGCCAGGCTCGGTGTAGGTGATTTCGAGCACGACGGATGCCGGCAGCTCGACGTAGAGCGGGTTGCCGTTGTGCAGGGCAATCGTCACGTTCTGGTTCTCGAGCATGAAGTTGGTGGCGTCGCCCACGACCAGGGCGGGGACGTGCAGCTGGTCGAAGTCGGAGACGTCCATGAAGACGTAGGAGTCGCCGTCCGCGTACAGGTACTGGAAGTCCTGGCGGTCGACGTTCTCGGTTTCGATCTTGGCGCCGGCGTTGAAGGTGCGGTCGACGGTCTTGCCCGTGACGACGTTCTTCAGCTTGGTGCGCACGAAGGCGCCACCCTTGCCGGGCTTGACGTGCTGGAAGTCGGTTACAGCCCAGAGCTGGCCGTCGATGTTGAGTACGACGCCATTTCGGATATCGGCGGTAGATGCCATGAAAAGGTGTTCCATTCAATTAGGAAGGTGCGCGGCCGAATCGGCCTCAAACAAGTGTAGTTGCCCCGGCCCTGTGAGCCAAAGGCTGCCGCGGCGGCAGGTCAGCGGGCTGTACCGGTGCTGTCGGTGCTGTCGGTGCTGTCGGTGCTGTCGGTGCTGTCGACCAGGGAACGGGTGATGAAGTCCAGGGCCAGGCGGTAGGAATTGAACCCGAAGCCGGCGATCACTCCCGTCGCGACGGCGCTGACCACGCTGGTGTGGCGAAAGGTCTCCCGGGCGTGCGGGTTGGACAGGTGCACCTCCACCAGGGTGAGGCCGGCCTTGGTGACGAGGGCGGCGGCATCCCGCAGCGCGTAGCTGTAGTGCGTGAACGCGGCCGGATTCAGGATCACCGGGATCCGCTCGTCGACGGCTTCGTAGAGCCAGTGGATCAGCTCGGCCTCATCGTCGGTCTGGCGCACATCGACGGTGACCCCGGCGGGTGCCGCCTGCACGAGGGTTGCCCGCAGTTGGTCGAGGTCAGCCGAACCGTAGACGTCGGGTTCGCGACTGCCGAGTCGTCCAAGGTTGGGGCCGTTCAGAACGAGGACTGTGGTCATCACCACAGCCTAGAGGCTCCCCTCGGTTCTCCACTGCACTCCGTGTTGCTTGTCGGGGTGCGACTTGTCCTCCACAATGTGGGTTTGATCAGGTTATCCACGGTGTCCACGGATGCCGGGGCCGTGTCGGTGGGTGCCCGTAGCGTGTTCCTCATGAAGCCAGCAGTGATCGAAGAGCGAGAGGCCATGGGCCGGCATTTCGACGCGATCAAAGACGCCCACAGTGAGGTTGCCCGGGCCCAGGCCAAGGTCGCTCGCCTGATCGAAGACGCCCGCAGATTCGGTCAGGCCATCGCCCACAACGCCGCCCGGATTCCGGGTGCCCGCTGGGACGCCCGGGAGGTGGCCGAGCGGGAGTTCTCCAGCGAACTGGCCTGCACGATCCGGGTGCCGCAGCGCACGGCGGAGAACCTGGTCGCGGAGAGCCGGGCCCTGGCCTGTGACCTCCCGGCGACCCGGGCCGCGCTCGCATCGGGCGAGATCAGCTACCAGCACGCCAAGGCGGTGATCAATCAGGCCTGGTCGGTTCCCGCAGAAGGGCGCGCGAAGTTCGAAGCGGCGGTACTCAAATCCGCGTCGACTCTCACCGCCTCGAAGCTGAAGTACAACGCGCGGATTCTGCGGGAGCGGTGGCACCCGGAGACGATCAAGGCGCGGCACCAGAAATCCGTGCAGGACCGGGCCGTGTTCTTCGAGCCCGAGCCGGACGGCATGGCGTCGCTCACCTTCTACGCCAGCGCGGAGAAGGCGCAGGCCGCGTACGAACGGGTGACGCTGATGGCCCTGAGCCTGCAGAGCAAGGAGGAGGAACGAACCCTGACCCAGTTGAAGGCGGACGTGTTCGAGGACCTCATCCTCGACGGGGTGACGCCGTCGGGACTCGGCAAGGGGATCCGCGGTTCGGTGAACATCACGGTCCCGGTGTTCAGTCTCATGGGTCTCAACGACGAACCGGCCCATCTGGAGGGTTACGGCCCGATCGACGCGGACACCGCGCGGCGGATCACAGCTGGGGCACCGAGCTTCACCCGGCTTCTCGTGCATCCGGAGACCGGGGTGGTGCTCTCGGTCGGCCGGGACCGGTACAAGGTGCCCAAAGACCTCAAGAAGTACCTGCGGGTGAGGGACGAGACCTGCCGGTTCCCCGGCTGCAACCGGTCGGCGGCGCATGCCGACCTTGACCATTCGCTGGACTGGCAGTTCAACGGGCTGACCGCCGAGGACAACCTCGCCCACCTGTGTCCGCCGTGCCATGCGCTGAAAAGCGAGACCGGGTGGAGCGTCAAGCACCTCGAATTGGGTGTTCTGGAGTGGATGTCACCGAGTGGGCGCTCGTTCATGACCGAGCCGGCCACGGTCATCCGTGCCGTGGCACCGGAACCGCCGCCGCAGCCTGCACCGGAATCTGTGCTCGATCCCGGCCCTGATCCCGCACCGTTCTGAGGGTTGCCCGACGCTGGCCTCGCCGTCAACGATTCCCACAGCGCGGCCCCCCTGCAACCTGAGCAGGATCCCGCGAACCCGGCAGCAGCGGATCCACCTCTGTTCGAGCAACCGGGTCAGTCACACGTCCCTTTCCGTTTCCGCGCCTGGCGCGAGGCGCGTCTCCTCCCACAGCCCCATCAGCACGTCCGAAGCAGGCCCGGTTTTCGCAGACCGGTATCCGGTGCCTGCCCAGAGCGCGAGTCCGTCCGGGTCGCCGCGCCGGCCGGCTGCCGCCCTAAGCCCCTTCGTGAGGTGGTGCACCTGGGGATAGGCCCGGGGTGCGGCGGCGTCGTGCTCGGTGATGAACGCGTTCAGCAGGCCGCGGGCGGGGCGGCCGGAGAACGCCCGCGTGATCACGGTCCGAGAGAATCGCGGGTCGGCGAACGCAGCCTGGTGCGACGGGTGGGCCCCTGACTCATCGGTGCGGAGGAACCCGGTTCCGAGTTGCACGGCGACCGCTCCCGACTCCCGGAGGGCGGCGATCTGCGCCCCGGAATGGATGCCGCCGGCTGCGACGATCGGCAGCCGGGAGACCTCACGGACGGCGGAGACCAGCTCGGCCAGCGGTACTGTCCCCGGCTCTTCAACCGGGGTGAACGTCCCTCGGTGGCCTCCCGCCTCCGTGCCCTGAACGCAGAGCGCGTCGATTCCTCGTTCCCCGGCGAGCGCTGCCTCCTGAACGGATGTGACCGTCGCAATCAGGTATGAGCCGGCAGCGCCCAGCTCCCGCACCCACTCGATCGGCGGCAGCCCGAAGGTGAAAGACACCACGGGGACCCGCAGCTCGGCGAGCAGGGCCAGCTTCTCGGGGAACCAGTCGTCATCCGCGACCCGGATCGGTGGCAGCTCCACACCGTATGCCCGCGCGGTCCCGGCCAGTTCATCACGGAAGGACTCAACTCCAGTCTGGTCAGTCAGCGGCGGCCCAGGAACGAACACGTTGACACCGAAGGGGCGATGCGTGCGTTGCCGCACCTCGATGATCTGCTGGGCCGTCGCATCCGGCGTCTTATATCCGGCGGCCAGGAACCCCAGCCCTCCCGCCTCGCCGACGCTGACGACGAGCTCAGGTGTGGACGCACCTCCCGCCATGGGCGCTGCGATGATCGGTATTCTCAGATCACTCCATGCAAACATGTTCCCCCGGGCCAGGCGGTTGCGGTGCACGGCCGGGCGAATGCGGCAGCCTGGGGGCAACCCCCGCTTCGATCATGGCATCCGCCGTCCCTTCAGTCCTGGAGAAGCTACCGTTAGACGGAACATTGGAGATCGATGACGATACTCATCGCAGGATGCGGCGACCTCGGCACGGAGGTCGGCCTGCGTTTCGCGGAGCTCGGCCACCACGTCGTGGGACTGCGCCGTCGAACAGAGCTGCTCCCCGCGGCCATCTCAGGCCAGTCGGTCGACCTCAGCAGGGAGAAGCCGGTCGTGCCGCCCGACACCGAGATCGTCATCGTCGCCCTCACCCCGGGCAGCCCCACCCCGGAGGCCTACCGCGCGGCCTACGTCGACGGCCTCCGCAACCTCCTCGACGGCCTGGACGACGCGCGGGTCACGCCGCACCGGTTCCTGCTGGTTTCCTCCACTGCCGTCTACGACGTGTCCGATGGCAGCTGGGTCGACGAGCAGACGCCGGCGAACCCCCGGCCCGGAACCGCCGCCATCCTGCTCGAAGCCGAACACTTGCTGCACTCGCGCATTCCCTCGGCGGTCGTGTTCCGGCTGGCCGGCGTCTACGGCCCCGGCCGGGAGCGTCTCATCACCCAGGTCAGGGAAGGCGGCGCCACCGTGTCCGCAAAGTCGCGGCACACGAACCGCATTCACCGAGACGACGCAGCGGCCGCGATCGTGCACCTGATGAGTCGCAACCAGTCGCCCGAACCCCTCTACCTCGGTGTGGACAACGCCCCGGTGGTAAGCCGGGAGGTGCTGAACTTCCTCGCCACCGAGCTCGGCCTGCCGCTGCCGGAAACCGTCGCGACCGAGAGCCACCGCGGCGGTGACAAGCGCCTCCGCAACCGGCTCCTGCTCGAGTCGGGTTTCGTCTTCACCTACCCGACCTATCAGCAAGGCTACCGGGCCGTCCTCGACGGCCGGGGGACGCGCCACCCCTGAGCGCCGCTACGGGTGAGGCGCGCGCCTGCGGTCCCTCAGATATCGGACCAACAGGTACATCGCACCGACAAGCGCCATCAGCCAGCCGATCGGATACGGCAGGATCAGCACTCCCCACCACATCGAACGCCCGCTCCCGCCGCCGATGCCGCCGACCGCGCTCAGTGCGAACAACGCCCCGACGCCGAACGCGATCAGGACCAGGACCCACAGAGAATAGAGCAGCACGGGTCGCTCTCGCTTGCCGAGAAACAGGCCGAACGCGACCAGGGCACTGCCGAGAAGGATGAGCAGGGAACCTTCCACCGGATCGACGGCTCCCAGCGCCATCCCGATCCCGCCGAGGGCGACGAGAATGCGCGACCAGAGCACACGTGCGGCCATGAAATCCTCCTCGATGCGAACGAGCCTGGGGTGTCGTCGTTCAATCTAGACCCGGCCGAGGGCCGCCGCTTCGGTGTGCGGCCCTGAGGACTTGACGCCAGATTTCGCCGCGGGTACCGTCTGCCTTCGAAAGGCCGGGACAACTGGTCGACGACTGGTCGGCGGCAACGACCAGAAAGACCTGGCCGTGCGGAACAGGAGGGCCGAAATGCGCTCACTTCGCCTGATCTCACTGCCCCTGATCGTGCTGGGCAGCGCACTCGTGCTCGTCACCGGCTGCACCGCGCAGTCGTCCGCACCGTCGACCACTGGCAGCGGGTCCGCCCCCACCGACCAGGTCGTGGTTCGCCCCGTCTCCCAGGCCGGTCTGCCCGCGGCCGGGTTCACCGTCACGGACGACTCCGCTGTCACGGTCGATTGCGGAACCACCCCGACGAATGCGCGGCCCTCCCTGGTCGCCGTCGACGACAACATCCTCAGCTGCGCCCCCTCCAGCGTCTACGCCGTCGCCTGCTGGAAGGACGCCTCCCCCGGCTCCGTGCTCTGCTTCCGGGACCCGTGGAAGGTCGACCTGGCCAGGATGACGAGCAAGGGCGATCTCCCCACGGTCCCCGCACCACCGGCCGCGCAACCCCTCGGCCTGCTGCTCGCCGACGGTGAACGGTGTCTGATGCGCAGCGGCGGCGTCTGGAACAACCTGGCCCAGTACCCCGGCTGGTACGGGACCTACTCGTGCACGGGTGGAGATGCCGTCTGGGCCGGCAGCGCAGACGGCATTGACCGGTCCTCGCCACGCTGGTCCGTCCAGGTGGCCCCCCTCTCCGGCACCGGGCCGCTCCACACTCGTGACGTCGTCAAGGCCTACGTCGTCGGCACGGCTCCGAGCAACTGAACCCCGGATCAGCAGGCTTCGGATCAGCGCCGATCGCGCCTGTCGTCACGACGGTCGCTGCGGCGGTCGACACCGTGGGCGACACCGTGGGCGACCACAGCAGCGGTACCGACAACGGCCGCGGTTCGTGCGATCGGTGCGTGACCGACCACTCCCGGACGGCCGACTCTTCTGCGTGCAATGGGCATGTCAGATCCCTTCCAGGTCGTCTGTTTCATCTGCCCGGTCTGCCTCAAGCGCCGCCAGGAGCGTCTGGGTCGGGATGCGCCCGCTCGCGATGAGCTGGCCGCCGGCCCGCCGGACCGCGGAACCGAACGGAGCAGCCCAGAGGTTCTCCCAGACCAGGAGGGCAGCGCTGCTGCCCGGTTCGACGGCTTCGGCGACGGCCGTCACATCGTCTTCGCTGAGGAGCGTCGCGAGAGCGGTCTCAAAGGAACGCAATTCGCCCAACTCCGCCTCCTCGAGGTCCTCGATTTCAAACACTTCGAGGGCGCCATCGGCATCTTTTCTGATGATCAACAGGTCGAGCACCCGCACCACGCCCTGTTCGACCAACGACGCGATTTCGGGTCCGATGGAGCCGTTGAACCGGCTGCCCGGGAACTCCACGACGATCCAGTCGACCGGGCCGAGGGTGTCCTCCGGCTCCGCTCCGGCCGCTTCAATATCGACGATTTCGGTCATGGGCATTCCTTTCGCATCGAGGGCGAAGGCGGCGGTCACAACCCGTTCACATCCCGTTGTCCGCCCTTTTCGTCGTAGTGGCATGTACGCCGACGACAGTACACTTCCTCGCGGATCTCAGCTGAACCGCGGGGTTGAGCGGGCCATCAGCGACCGGACAGGCCCCGAGGCGGCCGTCCCAATGCGCGCAGGCTCGCGGAGACGCTCCCGGCGGCCGACCAGGGGCCCATCCAGCCGATCACCGCGAGGGCTGACGTCTTCATCGGGACGAACTCTCCGGTGAGAAGTGACACGAGGCCCTCGAAGCCGGGGTTGTGCCCGACCAGAACGACGCTTTCGACGTCGTCGGGCAGGTCTCGAACGACGGCGAGGAGCTCACCCGCGGAAGCGGCGTACACCCGATCGTCGATCCGCGTCTCCGGCGTGGTGTCCAACTCAGCCGAGGCCAGCTCCCACGTGCTGCGAGCCCGGGTCGCCGGTGACACGACGGCGAGATCGAGGTCGCCCACGTTATCGGCCAGCCAGCGCCCAGCTGAAGGCGCCTGATGCAGCCCGCGACCGGCCAGCGGCCGGTCGACGTCAGATCCGGGGCCGGACCAGTCCGACTTGGCGTGTCGCAGCAGGATCAGGGTGCGTTCAGTCATCCGCGGGCACGGATGTCTCCACCGGGGCCGCCTGAACCAGCACGAGCGCTCGGGGCTCGGCCTGGCCCGACCAGGTGCCGCTGAGCACCTCCTGTGAGCTGAATGCGCGCATCGTTGCTCCCGGGGCGCCGAGCACGCGGAGGACGACGAGGCGAAGATCACTCGCTTCCACCACGGTCCTTCCCTGCTCAGACCGGGTGGACACCCGTGTGCCCGCGGGCACCACGGGCACGGATGCGGCCGGCGTCCCGCTTCCGACGACAAACGCCGTCGGCTCCCGCACGACCCGCTCGCCGTCGATGTCGATGTGAAGCTGGGCCTGGCCGCCGCTCGTGAGCGCCGCCGTCGCCACCGCGGTCAGGTAGGCCGGGTCGCCGGCCCCGTCGTACACCCACCGCCGGCCGAGCACCGAGTGAGCCATGGTGCCGATGAGCCACTCGTCTGCGCCCTCGAGCTCCGCCCCGCGGTAGGTCAGGGGAACCTGTAGCAGTGGGCCGTCCCCTGCGCGGACAAGTATTGTCTCGATTCCCACCTCGCCGGCGGGATCGTCGAAGCGGAATGACCCGACGTTCGAGAAGGTCGCACCGGCGCTCCCCGCAAACCACGGCTGGGTGGGAGCCCACGCCTCGATGAGTTCGATCTTGGACGGCCTCAACTCGGCCTGATACAGGAGTGCCATACGGTCGATATTAGAACACTGAGGTCTGCGAGGACACTGAGGTCTGCGAGGACGGCCGCCGGACCCAGCTAGACCGTCACCCGCGCGCAATCCTCTTGGCCCGTTCCGGGAGTCGGCGGCACACTCAGGGTATGGATTCCTCCCCCGATTATCTGAGCGCCCCCTACTGTCCCGATTGTCTGGGGCCGACGGAAGCCATCCTCGGCGCGTGGTGGTGCATCGACTGCCGCGTCATGCTCCACCCGGGCGAGAAGGGCGCCTGAGACCGACGCCCTGAACGCTCACAGCGGCGACATCTGATGGTTGACAGGCCATGACCGCGTCGGTACCGTCACCAACGGGTTTTGCGGGGCGATGACCTCGGACTCACCGAGGGCGTCCAGCACTCACCCAAAACACTCAACCACGGAGGTACCCGAAAATGTCTAAAGAAAAAGAGCCGGTATTCCTCTTCCTCGGCGTATGTGACGATCCGGAGATCGCCAAGGACGACCTTGAGGTCGTGCGTGACATGCACGATGCCAAGGTCATCGGCACCTACGACGCCGCAATCGCCACCAAGGAGGCTGAAGGCAGCGTGACGATCAAGAGGTCGGAGACGAGGCACGCGGGCTGGACGGGAGTCGCCGCGGGGGCCGTGGTCGGCCTGCTGTTTCCGCCCTCGATCATCGGGATGACGGCGGCCGGCGGTGCGGCCGGCGGCCTGATCGGTTCACTCGCGCGCTGTCCCGCAACGACGTCAAGGAACTCGGGGAAGCCCTCGATTCCGGTCAAGCGGCGCTCATCATCATCGGCAAGGAGGAGGTGACCGCGGAACTCCAGAAGGCCGGAATCCGTGCCGACAAGCGAACCGAGAAGCAACTCGACGTTGATGCCGAAGAACTCCAGACCCAACTGGCCCAGGCGGCCACGGAGATGGACACGCACTGAGGTTGCCGGGCCGGCGACGCTGAGGCGGACGTGGGAGACCCGGGATGGAGACACCGTGACCGATACCGTTCCACGACGCACGACGAGTCCCGTCGCGCGCAAAGCGGGGTTCGCAATTGCGATCGCGGTCAACGCCGTGATTCTGTATCTGGTCAACGCCTGGCCGGGGTGGCAGTCCGTCCCTTTCCTCACCCCGGAAACCAGCCAGGTGCTGGGCATCTTCAATCTTTCCCTGATCGTCGGCATCATCGTGAACGCCGTGTATCTGGTGCTCGACCTCCCCCCGATCAGGGCGTTGGGCGATCTGATCACCCTGGGAATCGGTCTCGCCGTGCTGGTCGGCCTGTGGGAGGTCTTCCCGTTCGACTTCCAGGACTATTCCTTCGACTGGACCGTGCTCATCCGGGCGGTCCTGATCGCGGCCATGGTCGGCACCGGAATCGGCCTGATCGTTCAGCTCGTGCTGCTGATCCGCAGCATCTTCACACCCGGTTTCGCGCCCTGACCGAGGGCTCACCTGGCGGGGCTGCCGCTCCAGCCGAAGGGCCGGTGACGAGTTCGCAGACCCCCTCGTCGTGGGCGACGAACATGCCCGTGATTCGGACCACCTTGCCGAACGAAACGCTGAGCTCTCGTGCCCAGGCCTGGTCGGGGGCGGTGAGGGCGGCCGCGCCGGGACGCTCCAGGGTCAGGATGACGCTGCCTCCGGGCCCGTGGCAGCGCAGTACCTCGGTGATCGCCGCAGCCATCCCGGTGACGCTACCCGGATCCGGCCGGAGGGGGATCCCGTCCACGGGGATCAGGAGGGGGATCTGCCATCCCTGGGCATCGAGCATCATGAACCAGAGCTGCCGGCGGATGGCGTGGCCGATCAGGTCGGCGACTCGCTCCCTGGCCTCGGTCATCGTGGTCACGGGAGCGGCGTCTTCGATTCGGAGTGGGCTGGTCATGTGCACCAGAGTGCCCGAGCGTGGAGGCCTGGGGCGGGTCTGCACAGGCTCAGGTCGGCCGTCGGGCCTGGGGAGGAATCCCCGCCAGGGCCGCCGGGCAACCGGTTACCCGAACGACTCCATCAGCCGGGATCGCAGCAGAAACCTCACGCCCCGCGGGGCCTCGACGGAGAAGCCGCCGCCACGGCCGGGCACCACGTCGACGCTGAGGAAGGTGTGGCTCCAGTACTCGAACTGCTCGGCAGACATCCAGAAATCGATCACGCGTGGTTCCGTTGCGGACGGCGCGATGTCCAGCCGGCCGAGGAGCACATCCCGGTCGGAGGTGATGAACTCCCCCGCCGGGTAGCTCAGGGCGAGGAACCGTCGCAGCAGCCCCCCGACTGGTGGAACATGAGCGGCCCGTGTTCGTCCCAGAGGCTCCGCACTAGTTCGACCGCGACCGGGGTCAACTCCACCCGAGCACTGGTTTCCCCCGGGATGGTGATCGATGCGATGACGCTTTCCTGCGGCATGGCCGTTCCCTTCTGATCGGTCGAGTCCTGGGGCGGAGGACCACCGGCCATTGCTCGTCGCGGCGGTCCCCCGCATGCTCCGGGTGGGCCCGGGCTGTTCGAATACGGCGTGCGGTTTAGAAGAAGCCCAGCGCGTCCTCGGAGTACGACACCAGCAGGTTCTTCGTCTGCTGGTACGCGCCGAGCGCGAGCTTGTTGTTCTCCCGGCCGATCTCCGAGCTCTTGTAACCGCCGAATGACGCTCCGGCGGGGTAGGCGTGATAGTTGTTCACCCAGACCCGGCCGGCCTGGATGTCCCGGCCGGCCTTGTAGGCGATGTTGCCGTTGCGGGACCAGACACCGGCGCCGAGCCCGTAGAGGGTGTCGTTGGCGATCGAGATGGCGTCGTCGTAGTCGGTGAAGCTCGTCACTGCGAGCACCGGGCCGAAGATCTCCTCCTGGAAGAGGCGCATCTTGTTGTGTCCCTCGAAGATGGTCGGTTCCACGTAGTAGCCTCCGCTGATCTCGCCGCCGAGGTCGACCCGTTCGCCGCCGAGGGCCAGCTTCGCGCCCTCCTTCTTGCCGATGTCGATGTAGGACAGGATTTTCTCGAGCTGGTCGTTGCTGGACTGCGCGCCGACCTGCGTGTTCGTGTCGAGCGGGTTGCCCTGGATCGCCTTGCGGGTGCGTTCGACGGCGTCGCCGAGGAAGTCGTCGTAGATCGGCTTCTGCAGCAGCGCCCGGCTGGGGGCCGTGCAGACCTCGCCCTGGTTGAACGCGAACAGCACGAAGCCTTCCTGGGCCTTGTCGTAGAAGGCGTCCTTTTCCTGGGCGACGTCGCTGAAGAAGATGTTGGGGTTCTTTCCGCCGAGTTCCATGGTCGACGGGATGATGTTGGCGCTCGCGTACTGCATGATCAGGCGCCCGGTCGAGGTCTCCCCCGTGAACGCGATCTTCCGGATCCGCGACGACGAGGCGAGCGGTTTGCCGGCCTCGATGCCGAACCCGTTGACGACGTCGAGCACTCCCGGAGGCAGGATGTCGCCGTCCAGTTCGATCAGCACCAGGATCGACACCGGGGTCTGCTCGGCCGGCTTGAGCACGATCGCGTTGCCGGCTGCCAGGGCCGGGGCCAGCTTCCAGACGGCCATCAGGAGCGGGAAGTTCCACGGGATGATCTGCCCGACGACGCCGAGCGGCTCGTGGAACTGGTACGAGACCATGTCGCCGTTCAGCTCAGCGTGCTCGCCGTCCTGGGCCCGGATCGCCGAGGCGAAGTACCGGAAGTGGTCCGAGGAGAGCGGGAGGTCGGCGTTCAAGGTCTCCCGGACCGGCTTCCCGTTCTCCCAGGTCTCGGCGACGGACAGCAGTTCGAGGTTGGCGTCGATGATGTCGGCGATCTTGTTCAGGATGGCCGCGCGCTCGGTCGACGAGGTTTTCCCCCAGGCCGGCGCGGCCCTGTGGGCGGCATCCAGTGCCAGCTCGATGTCTTCGGCGGTTCCGCGGGCGACCTCGGCGAATGGTTTTCCGTTGACGGGCGAGATGTCCTCGAAGTACTGGCCCTGGACGGGCTTCACCCACTCGCCGCCGATCCAGTTCTCATAGCGGGGTTTGAAGGTGACTAGGGCGCCCGGGGTTCCGGGGTTGGAATAGACGGTCATGATCTCTCCTCGTCGACGACGTTGTCGGTGGGGTCCGCCTGCTGCGGACCTGGCCTTGAGCCTAGGAAGGAGAACGTTGCTTCAGCGTTGCGGGATCTTGCGAGGCTCGGCCTCGGTGCCCCTCTGCTGCATTTCGGCGTCGATCCGCTTGAGCCGGGCCACGACGGATGCCCGTTTCGGCGACCGGGCCGGCAACAGTTCGAGGCAGGCCCGCCAGACCTCGCTGTCATAGGTGGCCTCGTCGGTGCGCGCGTACTCGAGCAGCAACTCGGCGGAGGCGTCGCTGAGCATGGCTTCGCGCAGTCTGGCCGAGACCTCGGTGCGGATCTCGATGATGCCGGGCGCGCTGGAACCGGGCAGCACCGGTCCGCGGTAGGCGCCCAGGGCGACCCGGTGCGCGCCCCGCTCGAGGAAGGCGAGCACCCGCTGGGCGTCGAGCTCGAGAGGGGTCTCGAGGCGGTAGGGGCGGGAGGCGATGCCGATCCGGGGGCTGGTCTGTTCCAGCACCTTCCGCAGCCGCACCATTTCGGCCCTGAGGTTGTCGACCCCGTTCGCCTGGTCGGTGAGCAGCAGCGACAACCGGTCGGCCGAGAGCCCGTCCCGGTTCCACGCCAGCAGGGTCAGAATTTCGGCGTGGCGCGGGCTGACCTCCCCGGCGCCGCCGTCGTTCTCCAGTTGACCGTGGTCCCGGCCGAGCACCTCCAACCGGGCCGGAGAGGTGCGCACCGGGGGTGCCGGCAGCGCCCGGCCGAAGAACCGCGCCACCGTGGGCGCCGCCGCGGAGGCGCTCAGGCGCTGGATGCGCAGTTCCGCCTCCATCGCGGCGACGGCCGCCTCCACCAGCGGGAGGGTCTGGGGGGCCACCGCCTCGGCTCCGCCGGTGATGTCGATGACGCCGAGGATGTCACCGGAGTCCGGGTCGTGGATGGGCACGGCGGTGCAGCTCCACGGATGCGCGAGGTGGTTGAAGTGCTCGGCGCGCTGGATCTGGATGCCGTGGTCGAGGGCCAGGGCCGTTCCCGGAACGCTCGTGCCGACCCGTCGCTCCGACCGGTCGGAGCCCTCGACGAACAGCATCCCCTCGGCACGCCGGCGCACCTCCCGGTCGCCGTCGATCCAGAGCAGCCGGCCGAATTCGTCCCCGATCGCCACGATCAGCCCGGAATCGAAGGAGTGACGGATCAGCAGGTTGTGAACCACGGCCAGGACGGACGCCAGGGGGTGCTGGTCTCGTTTGTCCCGCAGTTCGTCGAACGTGAGCTCCCGCTCCGGGGCGAGCCTCGACGGGTCGAGTCGCAGTGACAGGGACCGGTCCCAGGATTCCTGCACCAGCTTGCGCACACCCGGCCGCGCCACCTTGTCCAGGACCGCGGCCTCGTGCGCCCGCGCCAGCTTGACGAAGCTGCCCTCGCTCAGATCCGACGCAGAACCAACGGTCCACGGACTCGTCATGCAACCTTTGAACAACTGTGGTCAGGGGCGATCGGGATGTACCCGGATCAGACGTCAGTATAGGCGCAGCACCCGGTCAGGAGCCGATCTCCTGGTAGGCGGCGAACAACAGCGAGGCGTCGGGGCCTTCGAGCACGGTGGGCTTGCCGATGTCGTCCAGGACGATGAAACGCAGCATGCCGCTGCGCGTCTTCTTGTCGCGCTGCATGGTCGCGAGCAGGGTGCTCCACCGCCCGACCGGGTAGGTGGTCGGCAGGGTGAGCGATTCCAGGATGCTGCGGTGCCGGTCCACGGCCGCGTCCGACAGGCGCCCGCTCAGCCGGGCGACCTCGGCGGCGAACATCATGCCCACCGCGACGGCGGCACCGTGACGCCATCCGTAGCGTTCCGCGTGCTCGATCGCGTGACCGAGGGTGTGCCCGTAGTTCAGGATCTCCCGCAGTCCGGACTCCTTGAAGTCCTGCCCGACGACCTCGGCCTTCATCCCGATCGCAAGCTCGAGCACACGCCGGAACTGCGGCGTGGCCGGGTCGGTGACGGCCGCGACATCCGCTTCGACGATGTCGAGGATCTCGGGCAGCTGGATGAAGCCGGCCTTCACGATCTCGGCGAAGCCGGCCAGGATCTCGTTGCGCGGGAGGTCGGCCAGGGTGTCCAGGTCGCAGATCACGGCGGCCGGGGCGTAGAACGTGCCGACGAGGTTCTTGCCCTCGGCGGTGTTGATGCCGTTCTTGCCGCCGACGGCCGCGTCGACCATGGCGAGTACGCTTGTCGGGATCTGCACCAGGCGAACCCCGCGCAGCCAGGTGGCGGCCACGAAACCGGCCAGGTCGGTGACGGCGCCGCCGCCGAAGCCGATCACGGCGTCGGTCCGGCTGAAGTCGGCCTGGCCCATCACCTGCCAGCAGAATGCCGCCACCTCGACCCGCTTGGCGCCCTCCGCGTCGGGCACCTCCGCGATCAGCACCTCGTACCGGCCGAGCAGGCTCTCGCGCAGGGCGGCCGCGCGGGCACCGAGGTGGGAGGTGTGCACGATCAGCACCTTGGCCACCTTCGGGCCGAGCTGTTCCACGACCTCGTCCAGGAGGTTCCGGCCCACGAACACGGGGTAGCTGTCGACTCCGTTCACCGTGATCACAGTGGTGGCGGGCTCGACGCTTTCAGGGGAGGTGTTTTTTGATTCTGTATTTTCAGACACGATGGCTCCGGTCACGTTCTCGTTGTGGTCCAGGTCACGACGGCATCGGCAATGGCGTCCAACGGACGGTGCGATGTGTCGAAGCGGATGCTGGCCAGCGCCTCGTAGGTGGGGCGCCGCTGGTTGTAGATGCGTTTCCAATCGGCGATGCCGCCCCGCAGCAGGGGGCGTTTGCCGCCGCCGAGCCGTCTGCGCACGGCCTGGGCCGACACGCTCAGGTAGACGACGCTGCAGCGGGCCAGGTCCGCCTGCGTGTCGGGGTCGAGCACGGCTCCCCCGCCGAGGGACACGACGGCTTTCTCGGTCAGCGCCTGCGCCACCACCTCGCGTTCGAGGGCACGAAAGTGCTCCTCACCGTGCTGCTCGAAGATCTCCTTGATCGCACCGTGGTCCGCGACGATACGCGCGTCGGTGTCGACGAACGGCACGTCGAGGGTGCGGGCCACGAGACGGCCGATCCGGGTCTTCCCGGCGGCCATCGGACCGATGAACACGAGCGGGAACAGCGGTTTGGCTGGATGCTGCTGCTCCTGGTGCTGCTGCTCCTGGTGCTGCTGCTTCTGGTGCTGCTGCGTCGGCTTCGCTGCATCCCGCATTACTACAGGGAGGCGTCGCTGGACGCGCTCGTCTTGAGGTTCGCCGGGATGTGGGCCAGGTACGACTCCAGGTTGCGACGGGTTTCCTCGATCGAGTCCCCGCCGAATTTCTCCAGGACCGAGTTCGCGAGCACGAGAGCCACCATCGCCTCCGCCACCACGCCGGCCGCCGGGACAGCACAGACGTCGGAGCGCTGGTGGTGAGCGGGCGCCGCCTCACTCGTCGTCACATCCACCGTGCGGAGGGCCCGCGGGATGGTCGCGATGGGTTTCATGCCGGCCCGCACGCGCAGCACGGTCCCGGTGCTCATGCCGCCCTCGGTGCCGCCGGCCTTGTCGCTGACCCGCTGGATGCGGCCGTCGGACTGGACAAGCTCGTCGTGGGCGTCCGAGCCGCGCCTGGTCGTGGTGAGGAAGCCGTCGCCGACCTCGACACCCTTGATCGCCTGGATGCCCATCAGCGCGGCAGCCAGTTGCGAGTCGAGCCGGCGGTCCCAGTGCACGAAGGAGCCGAGCCCGGGAGGAAGGTTGTAGGCGAGCACCTCGACGACGCCGCCGAGGGTGTCGCCCTCCTTGTGCGCCAGGTCGACTTCGGCCACCATCCGGGCGGAGGTGGCCTCGTCGAAGCAGCGCAGCGGGTCATCATCGAGGGCGTCCACGTCTCCCGGAACGGGGAGCGGGGCGTCGTCCGGCACCCGCACCGGTCCGATGGACAGCGTGTGACTGACCAGGCCGATGCCCAGTTCCGACAGGAAAGAACGCGCGATCGCGCCGAGGGCGACGCGGGCGGCGGTCTCTCGGGCGCTGGCGCGCTCGAGCACAGGGCGGGCCTCGTCGAAACCGTACTTCTGCATGCCGGCGAGGTCGGCGTGACCGGGCCGGGGCCGGGTCAGGGGCGCGCCGCGGCCTCGACCGCTGGGCGTCTCCTTCGGAACGTCGGGGCTCATCACGTCGACCCACTTGGGCCATTCGGTGTTGCCGATGCGCAGGGCGACCGGTCCGCCCAGGGTGAGCCCGTAGCGCACACCACCGGAGATGTTGAGTTCGTCCTGCTCGAACTTCATCCGCGCGCCTCGGCCGTAGCCGAGTTTGCGGCGCGCGAGATCGAGGCGGATCGCATCAAGAGTGACCGGGATTCCAGCGGGCAAACCCTCGACAATGGCGATGAGTTCGGGGCCGTGGGACTCTCCGGCAGTGAGCCAACGAAGCATGCCCACTATCCTGTCACAGCCTGTCCGGTCAGGGCGCCGCGCATGGCCTGCAGCACGGCGTCCTCGCCGGGAAGCGGTTCGAACGGATCGCCCGAACGGAATATGCGCACCTGGATCAGGGCCTGGTGCAGCAGCATCCCCTGCCCGGATGACACGCTGCCTCCCGCAAAGGCCCACGACCGGGCAAGTTCGCTCGGCCACGGCGAGTAGCTCACATCGAAGAGCGGCGCCCGGCGGCGCAGGTCGGCGGGGAATTCGCCGCCGAGGGCGGTCCCGCCCGGAAGGGTGCTGATCACGAGTTCGCTGTGCCGGCTCGGATCGGCGAGATCCGCGAGCTCCCCGACGGTCACGACCACGCCGAGGCTGCGGCCCAGCTCGATCAGGTCGGCCGCCTTCGCCGGGGTTCGCACCAGGACGTCGACCGATTCGGCGCCCAGGTCCGCCGCCGCGACGAGAGCGGACGCCCCCGTGGCGCCGGCGCCGAGCACGGTCACGTGGTCGGCCCGACGCACCCCGGCTTCGGCCAGAGCGCGTACCAGGCCGGGGACATCCGTGTTGAAACCCTGCAGGGTCCGACGGCCGTCGGCCTGGCCGAACAGCACGGTGTTCACCGAACCGGTCTGGGCTGCCACCCGGTCGACGCCGTCCAGGAGCGGGAGGATCTCGTGCTTGAGGGGCATGGTGAGGGAGAGGCCCAGCCAGTCGGCGTCCAGCGAGCCGACGAAGGAGGCCAGCCCGTCGGCGGTGACCTCGACCGTGTTGTATCTCCAGTCCAGCATGAGCGCCCGGTAGGCGGCCCGGTGCAGCGCCGGTGACAACGAGTGCGCGATCGGCGACCCCAGCACCGCGAGGCGCCGGGGGGCAACGGATGCCGCGTGCCTAGCCATATTCGGGGTGCTCGTCCATCCAGGCCAGCCACTTGGCGACCGCCGCGTCATGCTCCGCCGCCGTGGCGGAGAAGATCGTTTCGCCGGTGTCGAGGTTCCAGGTCACGAAGTAGAGCCAGGGGCCGTCGGCCGGGTGCACGGCGGCGTCGATCGCGGCGTCGCCCGGGTTGGAGATCGGCCCGATCGGCAGGCCGGGGTGCTGGTAGGTGTTGTAGGGGTTGGCGGGGTCGCCCCGCTCGGCGTCCGTCGTGGTCACGCGGTGGGTCTCCCCGGTGCCGTAGGCGACGGTGGCGTCGGACTGGAGCAGCCCGGTTTCCCACTGCGCCGGGTCGAGCCGGTTCAGGAACACCCGGGAGACCTTGTAGTAGTCCTCGGTCAGGCCGGCTTCGCGCTGGATCAGGGAGGCCAACACGATGGTCTTCCAGCGGTTCTCCGGAGCCACCCCGGCGTCGTCGAGGGCCTGGAACTGACGATCGACGAGGGTCTTGATCGCGTCCGCGGCCGACAGTTCGGGCGCGAAGGTGTAGGTGGCCGGGAACAGGAAGCCCTCGAGGGAGGTCGCCTCGGCCGGAAGCCCGTAGGCGACGACGTCCTTGGCGGCGGCCTTCAGGTCGGCCAGCGGGATGCTGGTGCCTTCGGAGACCAGCTGGAGCACGTCCACCGCGGCGGTGCCCTCGGGAATCACGACGGTTTGCTCGAGCTTGCTGGCGGGGTCGAGCAGCGCGTCGAGGGCCGCGCGGCCGCTCATCTTGCTGGCCAGCCGGTAGGCGCCGGGCTGGAACACCGGCGCGGGCGACTCCTTCAGGAGCAGGGAGTAGAAGGCCTCATAGCTCTTCACCACGTCCTGGTCGACGAGGGAGTCTGCCACGTCCTGCCCGGTTTCGCCGTCATGGATCATCACCACGACCTTCGAGGTGCCCTTCCCGGCGTAGTCTGCGGGCCCCTGCACGGCCGCGACGATCTTCGAGAGGGGTTCCTGCAGCAGCAGGACGCCGCCAGCCAGCAACGCGACCACGACCAGGGTGATGATCAGCCCGACCCAGGCGCCCCGCCGCCTCTTCTTCCGCGGCGGTTCGGTGCCGAGCTGGGTGCGCCGGCTGGAACGCGTGCCCGGCTGCTGCGATTCCCGCAGGGCCCGGCGCGACGGTACCGTCGGCGACGCGGATGCGTTCGCTCCCGGAACGGCGGGGTCGCGGGGCGCGCTGGCGCTGGTGTTCACGCCGCCGCTGCTGTTCACGCAGCCACTGAGCAGGGCGTCCCAGCCCGACGGCGTGACTTCGACCGGCACTCTGTCGGGATCAGCGGGGGGATTCGTCACTGTGGCGGCCCTTCGGTCGGAGCCACCGCCGAGCCGGGTGGCGTTCCCAGAGCACGTTCGGTGTCGAGGGCATGTTGAAGAATTATAGTGGCGGCGACCTGATCGACCACTGGGCGCTGGGTCCTGGCCTTGCGCCCGGCGGCGCGCAGCACCGACTGGGCGGCGACCGTGGACAGGCGCTCGTCGACCAGTCGCACCGGGATCGACAGGGTCCGGGCGAGCAACTCTGCGAAACCCACCGCGTCGTTGGTCGATGCTGTCCGGTTTCCGGACAGCGCCAGGGGCAGGCCGACCACGACCTCGATGGCGTCGAGCTCTGCCACCACGGCCGCGATCCGCACCACGTCCAGGCTGCCGGACTGGTCGCGACTCACGGTCTCGACCGGCGTCGCCAGCATGCCGTGCGGGTCGCTTCGGGCGAGCCCGATCCGCGCTGTCCCGACGTCGACTCCCACTCTCACGCCGTGACGCATGCTGCTCAGCCCGCTACGGCTGAGGTGACGGCTGCGAGGGCGTTCGGAATGGCCGCGACATCGGTGCCGCCGCCCTGGGCGAGGTCGTCCTTGCCGCCGCCGCCGCCGCCGAGGATCCCGGCGACCTGCTTGGCCAGCGCGCCGGCCCGGTGGCCGGACTCGCGCGCCGCGGCGTTGGTGGCCACGATAACGACCGGCTTCTCGCCGACCACCGCGGCGAGGGCGACGACGGCCGGGCCGCTTCCCAGCTGGGTGCGCGTGGCGGTCACCAGCATCCGCAGTTCGTCGGCGGAATTCAGCGTGCCGACGTTCTCGGCGACGACCTTGACCGAACCTGCCGTGGAGGCGGACGCGACGAGGGCCGGCACCTTGTCCGTGAGTGCACGGGCTTCGAAGGCCGCGATCTTCTTCTCGGCGGCCTTGAGGTTCTGCACGAGCTCGTTGATGCGTTCGGGCAGCTGATCCCGGGGGGTCTTCAGGTTCGCGGTCAGCTGGGAGACGAGGGCGCGTTCGGCGGCCAGGTCGCGGAAGGCCTCGAGGCCGACCAGCGATTCCACCCGGCGGTTCGTGGATCCGACGGAGCCCTCGCTGACGAGGCTGATCATTCCGATCTCCGCGCTGGAAGAGACGTGGGTTCCCGCGCACAGTTCACGTGACCAGGGGCCGCCGATGTCGACCACCCGCACGCGGTCGCCGTACTTTTCGCTGAACAGGGCCATGGCTCCGAGGGCCTTCGCCTCGGCCAGGGGAAGCTCGCGGGTCTGAACGGGCAGGTTGTCCCGGATGGCGTTGTTCGAGATCTCTTCGATCTCGCTGCGGGTCGCCGGGGACAGAGCCTGGTTCCAGGAGAAGTCGAGGCGGAAGAAACCGGCCTTGTTGTAGGAGCCGGACTGGTGCGCGTTCGGGCCGAGCACCTGGCGCAAGGCTGCGTGCAGCACGTGCGTGCCGGAGTGGGCCTGGCGCGCGCCGCGGCGCCAATCGGGGTCGACGACGCTGGTGGCCGCGTCTCCGACACCGACCTCGCCGGACCGGACCTGGACCTTGTGGCTGATGAGCCCCTTGACGGGCTTCTGCACGTCGAGGACCTCGAGCTCGTAGCCGGTTCCCACGATCAGGCCGGCGTCGGCCTCCTGGCCGCCGGACTCCGCGTAGAGCGCCGTCTCGGCCAGGATGACCTCGGCGATCTCACCGGAAACGGCGCGGTCGACGGACTGTCCGCTCACGATGATGCCGAGCACGCTGGATTCGGTCTGCAGGGCGTCGTAGCCGGTGAAGAGCGTCTCCCCCGCCGCGCGGAAGGCGCTGTAGACCGACAGGTCGGCGAGGTGCGTCTTCTTGGCCTTAGCGTCGGCTTTGGCCATTGCGCGCTGCTTGGCCATGAGGGCGTCGAAGGCGTCGCGGTTGACGCTGAGGCCGGCCTCCTCGGCCATCTCGAGGGTGATCTCGATCGGGAAGCCGTAGGTGTCGTGCAGGAGGAACGCGGTGTCGCCCGGGAGAACGACCTTCTCGGCCTTCTTGGTCTTCGCCACGGCGAGGTCCAGGACCGCACTGCCGCTGGCGAGGGTGCGGAGGAAGGTCTCCTCCTCCGCGTACGCCGCCTGGCTGATCCGGGAGTAGTCGGCCTTGACCTCGGGGTAGGCCCCGGCCATGGCGTCGCGTGAGGCCGGGAAGAGCTCGGGGAAGGTGGAGCCCTCCACGCCGAGGAGGCGCATGGCGCGGACGCTCCGGCGCATGAGGCGGCGCAGGATGTACCCGCGGCCCTCGTTGGACGGCATGACGCCGTCGCTCATCAGCATCAGGGACGACCGCACGTGGTCGGCGACGATGCGCATCCGCACGTCGTCATCGTGCACGGCGCCGTAACGGCGACCGGACAGCTCCGCGGCACGGTCGAGGACCGGACGCACCTGGTCGATCTCGTACATGTTCTCGACGCCCTGCTTGAGGAAGGCGACGCGTTCGAGGCCCATTCCGGTGTCGATGTTCTTCTTCGGCAGGTCGCCGAGGATGATGAAGTCGTTCTTGCCGGTGCCCTCGCCGCGCAGGTACTGCATGAAGACGAGATTCCAGATTTCGACGTAACGGTCGTCGTCGGTGGCCGGACCGCCGTCGATGCCGTAGGCGGGACCGCGGTCGAAGAAGATCTCGGAGCAGGGTCCGGCGGGGCCCGGCTGGCCGGTCGACCAGTAGTTGGTGTCCATGCCGAGGCGCTGGATCCGGTTCTCGGGCAGGCCGAGGGCGCGCCAGTAGCGGAAGGCCTCGTCGTCGTCTTCGTAGACCGTGACCCAGAGGTCTTTCTCCGCGAAGCCGTAGCCGCCGTCGGCCTCTGAGGTGGTGAGCAGCTCCCAGGCGTACCCGATGGCTTCTTCTTTGAAGTAGTCGCCGAATGAGAAGTTGCCGTTCATCTGGAAGAAGGTGCCGTGACGCGGCGTCTTGCCGACCTCTTCGATGTCATTGGTGCGAATGCACTTCTGCACGCTCGTCGCGCGCGGGTACGGGGCCGGTACGAGACCGGTCAGGTAGGGCACGAACGGAACCATGCCGGCCACCGTGAAGAGGAGTGTGGGGTCGTCGCTGACGAGCGAAGCGGAGGGGACAACGGTGTGTCCGCGATCGGCAAAGAAGTCGAGCCAGCGCCCGCGAATTTCAGCAGTCTGCATTAGTTCCGTAGTTCGTTGTAGCGGGAAAAAGATGGAAATTTACGGCTGGGTGAGCTTTTCGATCGAGTCGTCGGCTTCCGCAGCGATATCGCCGATGGCGTCCCGCAGTTCGGCCTCGCGTTTGCGGTAACCGTCCGAGATGGCCTCGCCGAATTCGCGGGCCTTGGTGTCGAGATCGGCAAAGAATTGCTTGCCCTGACGCGTCTTACCGCCCTCACGGGCGAGGAGCAGCCCCGTGGCCAGACCGACGACGAACCAGATGAAGTTCTTCATGACAATGCTCCCTGACGTGTGTGGAGACCCGGATCCGAGACTCGAACGGCTTCTTTCCAGAATAGCCGACTCCCTGCGCCGGACTACCGGCGCCGACGGGTGAGGGCCGGTCGGGCGGCCCCGAGGGCGGCGCGCACGCCGGCGGAGAAGCCCGCGAGCTTGACCAGCGGACCGCCGACGGTCGCGGCGACCAGGGCCACCATCGCGGAGACATTGCCCGTGACATCCGCCACATTCGACGTGATGGTGTCGACCCGGGCGAGCTGGGCGTTGGTCTCCTGCAGGGTCTTCGTCGATTCCTCGAGCAGCGGTGTCACGTTGTGGCTCAGGTCTCGGATGGCCAGGGTCGTCTCATCGAAGACGCGCCCGAGCTTGAACAGCGGGACGGACAGGAAGAGCACCAGGACGGCGAAGCCGCCCGCAAAAACCAGACCGACGATATCTGCACCAGACATTGACCAACCATCCATTCCTCGATCGGCATGCACCGACATTCGGCGTGCAGAAATGCAAAGAGCGGACCACCCCAAGGGTGATCCGCTCTCCAGCGTAGTTCAGAAGCGCTGCCTGACGGCGGCGCAGGTAAAAAAGAACCTAGCGGGCCGCGTAGTACTCGACGACGAGCTGGACTTCACAGGTCACCGGGATTTCGATGCGCTTGGGGCGGCGCACGAGGCGGGCCTGCAGCTTGTCGATCTCGACCTCGAGGTACGGCGGGAGCTTCGGGAGAACGTCGACGTGACCGCCGGCGGCTGCAACCTGGAACGGCTCCATGCCCTCGCTCTTGGGCTTGACGTGGATGAGCTGACCCGGCTTCACGCGGAAGGAGGGCCGGTCAACCAGCTGGCCGTCGATGAGGATGTGACGGTGCACGATCATCTGACGGGCCTGGGCGGTGGTGCGGGCGATGGCCGAACGCACGAGAAGAGCGTCGAGACGGGTCTCGAGAATCTCGACGAGGTTCTCACCGGTCAGTCCCTGGGCGCGGCGAGCTTCCTCGAAGGCGATCTTGAGCTGAGCCTCGCGGATGCCGTACTGGGCGCGTAAGCGCTGCTTTTCGCGAAGACGAACGGCGTAGTCGGAGTCGGTCTTGCGCTTGGTGCGACCGTGCTCCCCCGGTGCGTACGGACGCTTCTCGAGGTAGCGGGCGGCCTTCGGGGTCAGGGCGATGCCCAGGGCCCGCGACAGGCGGGTCTTACTGCGGGTGCGTGACTTGGTAGACACGGTGTCCTTTCGATGGAACTGCAAACAGGGGAAACCAGGGCGCGAGCCTGGTGTGCAAAAGCACAGACCGGCGTCATGGGAGTTCAGAGGGGTGGTTGCCACGGGACGCCCGGCTACAGAGCGAAACCCATCCAAATCTGGAGACGGACGCAGCCGCATGCCGTTCCAGTTGTAGGCCCGTTCAGGCTACCACATCGGCCCCGCTGCCCACTCCGTTGCCCGCCCCCTCCGCCCGACCCCGCCCGAACCAATTCGACGGAGATTCTGCTCTAAAACGGCTCATACCGACTGTTTCGGGCCGGTTTGGCCAAAATCTCCGTCGAATTCGTTCATCGGGCGGGGCACAGCGGAGCGGGGCGAGGGCGAGGGGCTGGGGGCTGGAGGCTGGAGGAGGCACGAGGGAGGAGGCACGAGGCACGAGGAACGAGGGAGGAGGCACGAGGGAGGAGGAGGGCTGCGGGCTGCTAGCGGGCGCGGATGATCTTGCGGAGCTTGGCGAGCCGGGCCGAGACCTCGCGCTCGTTGCCGTGCTCGGTGGGTTCGTAGTAGCGAGCGTCGGCGATCTCGTCCGGCGGGTACTGCTGGGCCAGCACGCCGAGGACGTCGTCGTGGGGGTACCGGTAGCCCCGGCCGTGACCGAGCCGTTTGGCGCCGGAATAGTGGGCGTCGCGCAAATGTTTGGGGACGCGGCCCGTCTTGCCGGCGCGAACATCCGCGATGGCCTTGTCCAACGCCATATAAGAGGCGTTGGATTTCGGCGCCGTGGCCAGGTGCACGACCGCCTGGGCCAGTGGGATGCGACCCTCCGGCATGCCGATGTACTGCACGGCGTCCGCGGCGGCGATGGCGATCAGGAGGGACTGCGGATCGGCCATGCCGATGTCTTCCGAGGCCAGGACGATGATGCGGCGGCAGATGAATCGCGGGTCTTCGCCGGACTCGATCATGCGCGCGAGGTAGTGCAGGGACGCGTCGACGTCGGATCCTCGAACAGACTTGATGAACGCGCTGATCACGTCGTAGTGCTCGTCGCCGTTGCGGTCGTAGCGAAGCAACGCCCGGTCCACGGCGAGGGCGACGATCTCGGTGGTGATGACCGGCCGCTCGTCCGCTCCCGGTTCGGATTCCGCCGGCCTGACCGCCGACGCCGCCGACACGGATGCGGCCTCCAGCGCCGTGAGCGCCCGGCGGGCGTCCCCCGACGCGAGCCGGATGATCGCCGCCCGGGCCTCGGGGTCGAGAACGAACCGGTCCGCCAGACCGCGCGGCTCGACCACGGCACGGTCGACGACGATGCCGAGGTCGTCGTCGCTGAGGGTCTCGAGGGTCAGGAGCAGGGACCGTGACAGCAGCGGAGAGATGACCGAGAACGACGGGTTCTCGGTGGTCGCGGCCACCAGGATGATGATCCCGTTCTCCACACCCGGGAGCAGGGCATCCTGCTGGGCCTTGCTGAAACGGTGGATCTCGTCCAGGAAAAGTACCGTGGAGAGCCCGTAGAGGTCACGACTCGTGCGCGCCTCCTCCATCACCTGGCGCACGTCACGCACGCCGGCCGAGACAGCGGACAACTCCACGAACCGACGACCGGAGCTGTGTGCGATGGCCTGGGCGAGCGTGGTCTTGCCTGTGCCGGGCGGGCCCCAGAGGATGACGGAGACGGCGCCCTGCTCCCCCGTCTTGTCGCTCGCCAGGCTCACCAGCGGCGAGCCGGGAGTCAGCAGGTGCTTCTGGCCGGCGACCTCGTCGAGACTCTTCGGGCGCATCCGCACGGCGAGCGGTGTGGCACCGCTGCGTAGTCCCGGTTGAACATCAGCCATAGGTCCAGCGTAGTTTGTGCCGGTGACCGGGCGAACAGTGCCGGGCGACGGGCCCGCGACCCTGTTTGTCTGGATTCACTCGGTTGCGTAGAGTTCAACGTGGTTCGGGCGTCAATCGCGCCGGGCCGTCCCTGCGTGATCTGGCCGTGCGCGGCCCCCTGGAGGATACGACGTGGTAGTGAACAAGAAACAAGACCGCGAAGCCCGCGAGGCGCGTGTGCGGGTTCGTGCCTTCCAGGCCCGGCGGGCGGTGCACGAGCACCAGCAGAAGCGTCGGTTGCGGGACAACATCTTTGCCGGTATAGCGGTGACGGCCGTGCTCGCCCTCGCCGTGGGCGCGCAGTTGGCCTTCTTCAGCGGCGGCTCCGGGAAGGTCGCGCCCTCCACGTCGGCCACCCCGACCCCGTCGGCGAGTGAGACGGCGCCGGCCGGCGCGAACTCGGGCGATGTCCCGCCCACGACCCTGGCCGAGGGCCGCACCTGGACCGGCACGATGGCCCTGAACGGCATTCCACTGGAGATCGAACTGGACGGCGCCGCCGCACCGCAGGCCGTGTCGTCCACGATCAGTCTGATCAATTCGGGGTTCTGCCAGGACCTGACCTGTCACCGTCTGACCACCGGCGGATTCTTCGTGCTGCAGTGCGGCGACCCCGAAGGCACCGGTGCCGGCGGGCCCGGTTACAGCTATGGCCCGGTCGAGAACGCCCCCGCGGACAACGTGTACCCGGCCGGCACCCTCGCCATGGCCCGACAGGGCGGCAACGCCTACAGCATGGGCAGCCAGTTCTTCATCGTCTACGACGACACCACCATCCCCGCCGACGCGGTCGGCGGCTACACGGTGCTGGGCAAGGTCACCGGCGGACTTGACCAGATCAAGGCGCAGATCACGGATGCCGGCGTCACCGGCGGCTCCGCGGACGGCGCTCCCGCGGTGCCGACGACGATCACACAGGTATCAGTTCAGTAGAATCACCTAAACCATGCGCGGGCTTGCAATAGGCTTGACGCAGTATTGGCTCTAGACGCAGTATCGGCTCCCTCGTGAGCGCCCGACGACATCATTAAGGTGAGGCTCTTGACTACGACAGATCAGCAACCATGGGGTCGCGTAGACGAATCCGGCACGGTTTACGTGCGCGAAGCGACAGGTGAACGCGCCGTGGGACAGTATCCCGACGCGACGCCGGAAGAGGCGCTGGCCTACTTCGAACGCAAATACGTTGAACTCAACGGACAGGTCACGCTCCTGGAACAGCGTGCAAAGGGTGGCGCGCCCGCGGCCGACATCGCGAAGTCCGTCGCTCACCTGACCGAGACGGTAGCCAACGCCAACGCGGTCGGCAACCTGGCCGCACTGGCAGCCCGCCTGGGCGCCCTGGGCGGCGCCGTGAGCGAGCTCACGGAGCAGCAGAGCGCCGAGTCGAAGGCCGCTGCTGTCGCCGCCATCGCCGAGCGCGCCGCCATCGTCGCCGAAGCAGAGGCCCTCGCGGCCGAAGACCCGGCCAAGACGCAGTGGAAGCAGACCAGTGCTGCCCTCGAGGCGCTCTTCGCCAAGTGGCAGGCTCACCAGCACGACGCCCCCCGCATCCCCAAGGGTGAGGCCAACGACCTGTGGAAGCGATTCCGGGCCGCCCGCACCACGATCGAACAGAACCGCAAGGCGTTCTTCGCCGAGTTGGACAGCGCCCACAAGGACGTCCGCAACCGCAAGCAGCACCTGATCGAGCAGGCCGAAGCCCTCGCGCCGAAGGGCGCGGACGGCATCCCGGCCTACCGCAACCTTCTCGACGAGTGGAAGCTGGCCGGCCGCAGCGGCAAAAAGCAGGATGACGCCATGTGGGCGAAGTTCAAGGCCGCCGGTGACGTGTTGTACTCCGTGAAGTCGGAAATCGACGCGCAGGACAACGAGGAGTTCGCCGGAAACCTGGAGCAGAAGCTCGAATTGCTCACCGAAGCCGAACTGCTCCTGACCGAAACGGACCGCACGAAGGCCCGCACGACCCTCAGCGCGATCCAGCGCCGGTGGGATGCGATCGGCAAGGTTCCGCGCGACTCCGTCAAGCTGGTCGAAGACCGCATGCGCAAGGTCGAGGCCGCCGTTCGCAAGCTCGACGACGACCACTGGAAGCGCAACAACCCGGAGACCAAGGCACGTGCCGAGGGCATGGCCGGTCAGTTGCACGACGCCATCGCCAAGCTCGAGGCCGAGCTCGCGACGGCCCAGGACAGCAAGGACGCTCGCGCGATCGCCGAGGCGACCGAGGCCCTGGAGACCCGCAAGGCGTGGTTGAAGGCCATCGGCCAGTAACGCGCCCCGGCTCGAACCGGGTTCGTCAACAGAAGTGAGAACGGGGATCTGTCCACAGATCCCCGTTCTTCTTGTATCCGGCCCGCGACCGGACCGCACGCTGGTCCGATGAGCTTCAGATTGCAGCCGGTGCTTTCCGCCCGGGACCTTCCACTCGCTGAACTGTGCTGCGCGCGCCTCGACGGGGAGGTGTTCAAGCTGGGCGATTTCTGGTGCCCGGTCGACGAGCCGGGCGACGCCCCGAGCCGGGCTCGCGCGGCGGGCCTCCTCGTGTCTCCACGGGCGATCGCGGAGCGGCTGACCGCCGCGTGGATCTACGGCCTCACCCCGGAGCCGCGACAGCACCAGTTCTGCGTCCACACGGCCGCCCGGATGCATCTGGCTCCCTCACCGAGGCTGCGGATCCGCGAGGTCAGCTGCAGCCCGGACCAGGTGCAGACGATTTCCGGCCTGCGGGTCACTCGCCCCCTCCGGACCGTCGTGGACCTGGCGCGGTGGAACCTGGACCCGGATGCCGATGGGGATTCGCTGCGGGCGTGCGCCCTGCCGCCACTGATCGCCGCGCTCCTGCGATTCGCCGGCCACAGCAGCGCCGATCCGGCCCGCCGGCTCTGCGCCGGCCCCAACGTGCCGTACAAGGCCCAGGCCCTGGCCCGCCTCGACGAGGCGCAGGTCCTACTGGACACCCTGCCGGCTGAGCCTACGTTGTCGGTTCAGCCGACGCTGCCGGTTTAGCCGTCGTTGACGCGGTAGACGTCGTACACGGCGTCGATGCGCCGCACGGCGTTGAGCACCCGGTCGAGGTGGGTGGTATCCCCCATCTCGAAAACGAACCGGCTGATCGCCAAGCGGTCGGTCGAGGTGTGAACCGTGGCGGAGAGGATGTTGACGTGGTGCTCGGACAGCACCCGGGTCACGTCCGACAGGAGTCCGGAGCGGTCCAGGGCCTCGATCTGGATCTGAACCAGGAAGAGGCTCTTGGAGGTCGGCGCCCAGTCCACGTCGATCATGCGCTCAGGTTCCTTGAGCAGGGACTGAACGTTGCGGCAGGTTGCCTGGTGCACCGAGACGCCGGCGCCGCGGGTGATGAATCCGACGACCTTGTCGCCCGGGACCGGGGTGCAACAGCGGGCGAGTTTGACCAGGATGTCCGGGGCTCCACGCACCAGGATGCCGGAATCGCTGTTCCGGAGCGTCTGCGTGCGCCCGTTCGGTGCGAACGGGAGATCGGTGGCATCGCTCTCCTCGACGCTTTGCAGCGTGGCGACGACCTTCTCCAACACGGACTGGGTGGACACGTGACCCTCGCCGACGGCGGCGTAGAGGGCGGAGACGTCCTCGTACTTCATCACCGCGGCCACCTCGGCGAAGGAGTCCTGGTTCATCAGCTTCTGCAGCGGCAGGTTCTGCTTGCGCATGGCGCGGGCGATGGCGTCGCGGCCCTGTTCGATCGCCTCGTCCCGGCGCTCCTTGGTGAACCACTGGCGGATCTTGTTGCGCGCCCGTGGGCTCTTGACGAAGTTGAGCCAGTCTTTGCTGGGCCCGGAGTCCGGATTCTTGGAGGTGAAGACCTCCACGACGTCGCCGGTGATCAGCGGGCTCTCGAGAGGCACGAGACGCCCGTTGACCTTGGCACCCATCGTGCGGTGGCCGACCTCGGTGTGCACGGCGTAGGCAAAGTCGACCGGGGTCGCATCGGCCGGCAGGCCGATGACGCGGCCCTTGGGTGTGAAGACGTAGACCTCTTTGGCACCGATTTCGTACCGGAGCGAATCGAGGAACTCCCCCGGGTCTGCCGTCTCGGCCTGCCAGTCAGAGATGTGCGCCAGCCAGGCCATGTCGGTGTCGCTCTGCGGGCCCGGCCCGGAGGTCTTGCCGGTGGTCTGCTCCTTGTACTTCCAGTGCGAGGCCACGCCGAATTCCGCGCGCTGGTGCATCTCCTGGGTGCGGATCTGGATTTCCACCGCGCGCCCGCTCGGCCCGAGGACGGTGGTGTGCAGCGACTGGTAGAGATTGAATTTGGGGGTGGCGATGTAATCCTTGAACCGGCCGGGCAGCGGGGTCCAGCGCGCGTGGATCGCCCCGAGCACCGCGTAGCAGTCGCGCACGGAATTGACCAGCACGCGGATGCCGACCAGGTCGTAGATCTCGTCGAACTCGCGCCCGCGCACGACCATCTTCTGGTAGATCGAGTAGTACTGCTTGGGCCGGCCGGCCACCTTGCCGCGAATCCGGGCCGCCTTGAGGTCGTCGACGATGGAGTCGATGACGTGCTGAACGAATTCCTCGCGCTGAGGGGTGCGCTGCTTGACCAGGCTGTCGATCTCTGCGTAGAGCTTGGGGTAGAGCACCGCGAACGAGAGGTCTTCCAGTTCCCACTTGATGGTCTGGATGCCCAGCCGGTGCGCGAGCGGGGCATAGATCTCAAGGGTCTCGGTGGCTTTACGCACGGCTGACTCCGCCGGCACGAAGCCCCAGGTGCGGGCGTTGTGCAGCCGGTCCGCGAGCTTGATGATCAGCACCCGGATGTCTTTCGACATCGCCACGATCATTTTGCGCACGGTCTCGGCCTGCGTGCTGTCGCCGTACTTGACCTTGTCGAGCTTCGTCACCCCGTCGACGAGCATGGTGATCTCGTCGCCGAAATCGCTCCGCAGCTGATCGAGGGTGTACTCGGTGTCCTCCACGGTGTCGTGCAGGAGCGCGGCGGCCACCGTCTTGGGGCCGATGCCGAGGTCGGCGAGGATCTGCGACACCGCGACCGGGTGGGTGATGTACGGCTCACCGCTGCGCCGGAATTGCCCTTCGTGAGCCCGTTCCGCCGTGGTGTACGCGCGTTCGATGATCGACAGGTCGACCTTCGGGTGGTGCATCCGCACGGTCTTCAAGAGGGTGTCGACAGCTCCGACCGGCTGAGCCCGCGAAAAGATGCGCGGCACGAGGCGCCGGAGCGAGGCGGGCGGAACCGGAGCCGGGGAGGCAGGAGGAGACGTCAGATCGGTCATCCGTCACCTCCATCCCTCACAACAATTATGGCTGTTCGCCACCCGGGCCTGATACCACCGGCGCCAGGTGGGGACCGACTCCCGGCCTAGGCGGTGATCTTCTCCGCGGATTTTGTCGTCGTCGCGTCGGCCTTGGCCCGAAGGGAGAGAACCTTCAGGTCCCGTTTGCGGATATCCGGCTCGCTGGACCGCAGCTGGGCGTACAGCGGCGACGCGATGAAGATCGTCGAGTATGCCCCGGCGATGATTCCGATCAGGAGCGCCAGCGAGATGTCCCGCAGGGTGCCGGCGCCGAGCACGAGGGCACCGATGAACAGGATCGATCCGACCGGGAGCACCGCCACGACGGAGGTGTTGATCGAACGCACCAGGGTCTGGTTGACGGCGAGGTTGACCGATTCTCCGAATGTGCGGCGCGAATCCGTGACGTCCTCAGCGGTGTTCTCGCGGATCTTGTCGAACACCACGACGGTGTCGTACAGCGAGTAGCCGAGGATGGTCAGGAAGCCGATCACGGCGGCGGGGGTGATCTCGAACCCGGTGATGCCGTAGAACCCGGCGGTGATGACGAGGTCGTGCAGGAGCGCGACCATGGCAGCCAGGGCCATCTTCCAGGTGCGGAAGTACAGGGCCATGCCGATCCCGGCGAGGACGAGGAAGATCGCCAACCCGCGCAGAGCCTGGCCGGTGATGTCGGCACCCCAGGACGGGCCGATGAAGGACGCGGTGACCTGGTCTTTCGGAACCGAGTAGGCGTCGGCCAGGGCGGTGCGCACATCGCGGCTGTCCTGGGCGCTGAGCTGGTCGGTCTGCACCCGGATGCCGCTGTTGCCCACGTTGGACACCTTGGGGACCGCGGAGGGCACCACGGCGTTGACGGCGTCAGACGCCGTGGCCTGGTCCTGCTTCGGCAGGTCTGACACCACGAACTCGGATCCGCCGGTGAACTCGATGCCGAAGACGAACCCGCCGCGGAGCTGCGGGACGACCAGGGCGATCAGGAGCATGACGGATGCGACGAGATACCACGTGTTGCGCCGGCCGATGATGTTGAACGATCGCTTGCCGGTGTGCAGGTCATTGCCGAACTGGGAGAAGCTGGCCATTAGGATTCCTTCCCGTTCGAGAAGCGATCGGTGCTGGAACCGACGAGGTCCTGCGCCTTGCGTTCGGCGATGGTTTGACGTTTGGCGGCTTCTTTACTGGCCGACGACAGTTTGCCTGTTGCGACCTGCGTGGACGGCTGGAACTTGGCACGGCCGCGGTAGGTGGCACCGAGCGCCCGGGGGTCGAGTCCGCTGAAGCGGTGACCCTCGTTGAAAAACCGGGTCTGCGCCAGCAGTTGGAGCATCGGGTGGGTGAACAGGATGACGACGACGACGTCGACGATCGTGGTGAGGCCGAGGGTCAGGGCGAAGCCCTTGACGTTGCCGACCGCCACGATGAAGAGCACGCCGGCGGCGAGGAAGTTCACGCCGTCCGAGGCGAGGATGGTGCGCAGAGCGCGCTTCCAGCCGGCCTCGACGGCCGACTCGAGTCCGCGACCGTCCCGCAGCTCGTCGCGCACGCGCTCGAAGTAGACGATGAAGGAGTCGGCGGTGATTCCGATGGCAACGATCAACCCGGCCACCCCGGCGAGGGACAGTCGGTAACCCTCCCGCCAGGACAGGGTCGTGATGATCAGGTACGTGATCAGGGCCGCGACGGTCAGGGAAGCGATCGTCACCACCCCGAGCAACCGGTACTGGATCAGCGAGTAGATCACGACCAGGATCAGTCCGATCAGACCGGCGATGAGACCGCCGAGGAGCTGGGAGGAGCCGAGCGTCGCGGAAATGGTGTCCTGGCTCTGCACCGTGAAGCTGATCGGCAGGGCGCCGAACTTGAGCTGGTCGGCGAGCGTCTTGGACGATTCCTTGGTGAAGTTTCCGCTGATCTGCGCGTTTCCGTCAGTGATCGCCGCGTTCGTGCGGGGCGCGGAGATGACCTGGCCGTCGAGAACGATGGCGAACTGGTTGCGCACGCCCTCGAGGCCGTTCAACCGGGTGCTGACGTCGGCGAACGCCTTGGTCCCGGTCTTGTCGAACTTCATGTTGACGACCCACTGGCCGGTGGTCGCGCCGCTCTGGTTCGTCTCCTGGCCGCTGGTGGCGTCCGAGACGTTCTCGCCGCTGACCTCGACCGGGCCGAGGATGTATTTGACCGAGCCGTCGGTCTCACAGGTGACGAGTGGCTTGTCCGCCGGGGCGACGTTGCTGGTGTCGAGCTTCGTGCAGTCGAAGGCGTCGTACTGGGCCTGGAGCGCCGGGGTGATCCAGCTCGGGTCGCTGGCGTCGGTGGGTACCGCGGTCGGCGTGCTCGACAGGTCGGGGTCGACGCTCGGGGCCGGGGTCGCCGCGCCGTCCGCGCCCACGCTGGCCGCCGACGGGGCGTCGGCCAGAAGGACGGGGCGGAATTCGAGTTTCGCTGAGGACTCGATCCGGTTGATGGTGGCGTCGTCGGGGATGCCCGGGATCGAGACGACGATGTTCTGGCCGCCCTGCGTGTTGATCTCCGCTTCGGAGACGCCGGACGCGTCAACGCGCTGCCGGATGATCGACACGGCATTGTTCAGCTGTTCCTGCGAAACTGATTGACCGGATTCGAGTTTCGGCGCGAGGATGATCTGCGTGCCACCCTCGAGGTCGAGGGCCAGCTTGGGCGTCCAGGAACCGCCGCCGGTGAGGACGCCGGCGGTGTTGAGAGCGATCAGACCGACGATGATCACCCCCAGCCACGTGAGGGAACGCCAGGCCTTTTTGGCCGGAGACGACTTTGCCACCTGTGAACTCAGCTTTCTGTGCTCATGCCCGCGCCGTCACGGCGCGGGCATGTGAGAGGGATTGGTTACGCATCGCCCTTTTTGGGCTCTTCGTCGGTGTCTGCATCAGCGACTCGCTGACCGAACTCGGGTTCGTTCATGACGCCGGCGGTGTCCTGGCCGATTTCGGCAACGGGTGCGTCCTCGGACTCGGCCACGGTCGGCTCGATCACACGGGCGATGGTCTGGCGGTGCAGCTGCACGACCGTTCCCGGTGCGATTTCAAGGGCGACCTTGTTCGCTTCCTCGTCGATCGAGAGAATGGTTCCGTACATCCCGAAGTTGGTCATGACCTCCGCGCCGGCAACCATCTGGGCCTGCAGCGCGGCCTGGTCCTTCTGGCGCTTGCGGCTGTTGCGGAACATGAAGAAAACGAGCGCCGCGAGAACGACGAGCATGACAAGAGTCAACGGATCCATAAAACTGTGAAACCTTCCGATTGCGGCGCGATGGCCGAAGCTTGTGCGTCTGATTCCTTACGAACCAACTCGAATTATAGGTCATCGAGGTTATGGGACCTTCGGAGCGCCGTCCTGCGGGTTGACGAGACCGAAGTGCCGCCACGCTGCGGGGGTCGCCACGCGCCCGCGCGGGGTGCGCGTGAGGAAGCCTATCCGCACCAGGAACGGCTCCACGACAGCCTCGATGGTCTCCGACTCTTCCCCCACGGACACCGCCAGTGTGTTCAGGCCAACCGGCCCACCCCCAAAACGGGTCAGGATGATGCGCATCACTTCCCGGTCGAGCCGATCGAGCCCGATCGCGTCCACGTCGTAGAGTTCCAGGGCCGCGTGGACGGCGGCCAGGTCGGCGTCCCCCCCGTGCACCAGGGCGTAGTCGCGCACCCGCCGGAGCAGCCGGTTGGCGATTCTCGGCGTGCCGCGGCACCGACCGGCGATTTCGGCGAGGGCCTCCCGGTCGATCCTGAAGTCGAGCAGTGCGGCGGCACGCGCCAGCACCTCCTCGAGCTCGTGGTCCGCGTAGAACTCGAGGTGGGCGGTGAACCCGAACCGGTCGCGCAGTGGGTTGGGCAGCAGCCCGGACCGGGTCGTGGCGCCCACCAGCGTGAACGGGGCGAGCTCGAGCGGCACCGAGGTGGCGCCGGCACCCTTGCCCACCATGATGTCGATCCGGAAGTCCTCCATCGCGAGGTAGAGCATTTCCTCGGCCGAGCGGGCCATCCGGTGGATCTCGTCGATGAAGAGCACCTCGCCGGGGATCAGTGAGGAGAGCACGGCGGCCAGATCACCCGCGTGCTGGATGGCCGGGCCGCTGGACATCCTCAGCGGCCGGTTGCCCTCGTACGCGATGATCATGGCCAGGGTGGTCTTGCCCAGCCCGGGCGGGCCGGCCAGCAGGATGTGGTCCGGCGTGCGGGCCTGCATGGTCGCCGCCGTCAACAGCAGCTGCAGCTGGCTGCGCACCTTCTGCTGGCCGACGAACTCCGCCAGGCTCCGGGGCCGGAGGGCGCCTTCGAACGCGAGTTCCGCGTCGCCTTCCAGAACGGGATTGGTCAGCTCGACCCCGGGGTCGCCGGCCAGGCGCGGTTCGGGTGTCATGAGCGGCGCTCCGAAGCCTGCTGGGCCGGGCCGAGCCGGGCCAGGACCAGCCGGAGGAGACTGGCCACCCCGACCTGCTCGGGATCGGCCGTGTCGGCGAGGGTCTCCTCGACCGCCTGAGCGGCCACCCGCTCAGACCAGCCCAGGCCGATCAGGGCGGCCTGCACGTTCGCGGACGCGCTCGTGGGGGCCGGGCGAGCCGCGGCGGTGGCGGCGGCGGCCGAGACGAAGACCTTGCCGGCCAGGGAGAGCACGATCAACTTGGCGGTCTTGGGGCCGATGCCGCTGACCTTGCGGAAAGCGGCGTCATCCTCGGAGGCGACCGCCTGTGCGATCCGGTTCGGGCTGAGCACGGCGAGCACACCGAGGGCCGATTTCGGTCCGACGCCGGTCACCCCGACCAGCAGCTCGAACACCTCGAGTTCGTCCGTGGCCGGAAACCCGTAGAGCGTGAGTGAGTCTTCGCGCACGATCAGCGTGGTGGAGAGGCGGGCCTCGGTGCCGACCCGCAGCGTCAGCGCGGTCGCGGGGGTGACCTGCAGGGCCAGCCCCACTCCCCCGACCTCGATCACGGCCGTCGAACCCAGGGCAGACAGGACGAGGCCACGTACGGATGCAATCACCGCTTAACACTACGGGTCACCGGCGACACGGAGCCGCGTTCGGCGGCGCGCCATGCCTTCTGGGCCGGGGTCAGCGTTCCGACCGGGACGGCGGCGCCGGTCGGCAGGGTGCCACCGGATGCGCCGGTGCGCCAGGCGTGGCAGATCGCAATGGCCAGCGCGTCCGCGGCATCCGCCGGCCTGGGCACTTCGGCCAGGCCGAGCACCCGGGCGACCATCGTGCCGACCTGCGCCTTGTCGGCGGACCCGTAACCGGTGATCGCGGCCTTGACCTCGCTGGGGGTGTGCAGGGTGACGGTCAGCCCGCGCTGAGCCGCGAGGAGGAGGGCGACCCCGCTGATCTGCGCCGTGCCCATGACGGAGCTCACGTTGTTCTGGGCGAACACCCGCTCGATCGCCACGAATTCGGGCTGGTGCCGGTCGAGCATCTCCTCGAGACCCCGGCTGATCAGCAGGAGCCTCTGCTCGAGCGGCAGGTCCGCCGCGCTGCGGAGCACGGCCACGTCGACGAGGGTCGCGGTGCGGTTGGGGTTCACGTCGACCACGCCCACGCCGCAACGGGTCAGCCCGGGATCGATGCCCAGGACCCGGACTGACACGGCCTCTACTCGGCTTCGGCCTGAAGCTCCGCGATGACCTCGGGCGACACGTCGTAGTTGCTGTAGATGTTCTGCACGTCGTCGAGCTCTTCGAGCGCGTCGATCAGTTTGAAGACCTTGCGGGCGGTTTCGGCGTCGACCTCGATCTTGAGCTGGGGCACGAATGCGATGTCGGCGGAGTCGTAGTCGATTCCGGCGGTCTGCAGCGCCGTGCGGGTGGCGACGAGGTCATGGGCCTCGCTGAAGACCTCGAACTTGTCGCCGTCGTCGACGACCTCTTCGGCACCGGCGTCGAGCACGGCCGCGAGCACGTCGTCTTCGGTGACGTTGTCACCCTTGGGCACCACGACGATGCCCTTGCGGTTGAAGTTGTAGGCCACGCTGCCGGGATCGGCCATGTTGCCGCCGTTGCGGGAGACGGTCGTGCGCACCTCGGCGGCGGCCCGGTTCTTGTTGTCGGTCAGACACTCGATCATGATGGCGACGCCGTGCGCGGCGTAGCCCTCGTACATGATGGTCGTGTAGTCGACGACCTCACCGGACAGGCCTGCACCACGCTTGACGGCGCGGTCGATGTTGTCGTTCGGGACGGAGGTCTTCTTGGCCTTCTGGATCGCGTCCACCAGCGTCGGGTTTCCCGACAAGTCGGCGCCGCCCATGCGGGCAGCCACTTCGATGTTCTTGATCAACTTGGCGAACGCCTTGGCCCGACGAGAGTCGGTGACCGCCTTCTGGTGCTTCGTTGTCGCCCACTTGGAATGTCCGGACATGAATCTCCCGTTGTCTCGCTTGGCTCTCTGGTCGTCGCACCCTGAGGTACCCCACATTCTAACCCGCGGTGTCCGGCGGAGCAGGCTTCACGCGCCCGGGGGCTGGTCCAGGATTTTCTGCAGCGTACGCAGGTTGCGCGTGGTCGTGCTCGCCCGGTACCGGGCCTTGCCGCTCAGCTTGCTGAACGGGCTGCCCACGCCCACCGACCGCAGAACCTGCCAGTACAACACGTCGGCGCCTGACCTGATCTGTTCCGTGTCGGGGTCCGCGTCGCCGGCCGCGCCGAGGAGCTCGTCCAGCACGGACCGGTCTGACCCGAGCACGACGTAGGGATGCCACCCCTCGCGGTCCGCGTCGAACGGGAACGCCCGCACGACCCGGTCGAGCCACTCGACGTCGACGAGGATGATCCAGGCCCGGTAGCCGAAGGTGTCGGAGAGCGCCCGCTCGATCCGCGCCTTCGTGGCCGCCGCATCCGTCTCACTCGTCGTGAACAGAACGTTGCCGCTGGCAAGCACCGTGCTGATCCCGGTGTATCCGAGTTCCCGGAAGACGGACTGCAGGGCCGCCATCCTGATGTTGATGCCGTTGACGTTGATGCCGCGCAGGAAAGCAACCGACCGGGTCATGTACGGACCCTAGCCGCGAAAACCGGCCGCGGCCACCTTGCCCAGGAAGTACTCGTGAAAACGGTTCTCCCCGGTGATCTCGGGGTGGAAAGACGTGCCGAGCAGGTTGTCCTGCTCGACGGCGACACACCGGCCGTCGGCGAGAGTGGCCAGCGCCCGGGCCCTGGGGCCCACGGTCTCCACGACCGGGGCCCGGATGAACACGGCGTGCACGGGAGCGTCGCCGAGGACAGGCACGTCGAGGTCGGTCTCGAACGAGAGAGTCTGGGAACCGAAGGCGTTTCGGCGCACGGCGATGTCGAGACCGCCGATGCTCTCCTGGCCGGCGATCCCGTCGATGACGGTGTCGGCGAGCATGATCAGGCCGGCGCAGGTGCCGTAGACGGGCAGCCCGCTCCGGACGAAGGCGGCCAGCGGTTCGGCCAGGCCGAACGCCCTGGCCAGTTTGTCCATCACGCTGGACTCGCCGCCCGGGATCACCAGCCCGCTGACGCGGGCCAGTTCCTCCGGGCGGCGAACGAGTTCGACGTCGGCGCCGAGGGACCGGAGAACCTCGGCATGCTCCCGAAAATCACCCTGAAGGGCGAGAACTCCAACGCTCACGGACGAGTGACTACCAGCCGCGCTCAGAGAGGCGGTGCGGTGCGGCCAGATCGGACACGTTGATGCCGACCATGGCTTCGCCGAGACCGCGGGAGACGGCGGCGATGACGCTGGCGTCGTCGTAGAACGTGACGGCCTTGACGATGGCGTTCGCGCGGGCCTGCGGGTTGCCCGACTTGAAGATGCCGGAGCCGACGAACACGCCGTCCGCGCCCATCTGCATCATCATGGCCGCGTCAGCCGGGGTGGCCACGCCGCCGGCGACGAACAGCACGACGGGGAGCTTGCCGGTGGCGGCGATCTCGGCGACGAGCTCGTACGGGGCCTGCAGTTCCTTGGCGGCGACGTACAGCTCGTCCTTGCTCAGCGACGACAGGCGGCCGATCTCGCCCTTGATGGTGCGGATGTGCTTCATGGCCTCGGAGACGTCGCCGGTGCCGGCCTCGCCCTTGGACCGGATCATGGCCGCGCCCTCGGTGATGCGGCGCAGCGCCTCACCCAGGTTCGTCGCACCACAGACGAAGGGAACCGTGAAGTTCCACTTGTCGATGTGGTTGACGTAGTCGGCGGGGCTCAGCACCTCGGACTCGTCGATGTAGTCGACGTTCAGGGCCTGCAGAATCTGCGCTTCGACGAAGTGGCCGATGCGCGCCTTGGCCATGACCGGGATGGAGACCTCGGCGATGATGCTGTCGATCAGGTCGGGGTCGCTCATGCGGGCGACGCCGCCCTGGGAACGGATGTCGGCCGGCACACGCTCGAGGGCCATGACGGCGACAGCGCCGGCGTCCTCTGCGATGCGCGCCTGCTCGGCGTTGACGACGTCCATGATGACGCCGCCCTTCATCATGTCGGCGAGTCCGCGCTTGACGCGGCTCGACCCAAACTGCTCGGCGGGTGTGGTTTCAGTCATGGCTGTAATTCTATTCCTTGCACTGGATGGGTTCCGCCCGGCAGGGGCCGGGCGGGAAAGTGTTGCTCGTTCGTGCTCTGCGCTAGTTCGTGCTCTGCGCTAGTTCGTGCTCTGCGGCCAGCCCTCGGCCACTTCGCGGCGAACATCGCCCAGAAGTCGGGGAATGGCCTTAGTTCCGGCGATGATCGGGAAGAAGTTCGAGTCGAGCGCCCACCGCGGGACGATGTGCTGGTGCAGGTGGCCGGCGATGCCCGCCCCCGCGATTCGGCCCTGGTTCATACCGATGTTGAAGCCGTCGCAGTGCGAGACCGCCTTGAGCACGCCCATGGCGATCTGGGTCAGGCTACCAATCTCGGCGACCTCCTCCGGCGACGCCTCGTCATACGTCGCAATATGCCGGTACGGACATACCAGCAGGTGACCGCTGTTGTACGGGAACAGGTTGAGCAGGACGTAGGCATAACGACCGCGGGCAACGATCAGGGCCTTCTCGTCGTCCATCTCCGGCGCCAGGCAGAACGGGCAGTCGTCGGCGTGCGGCTGCTGGCCGTCCTGGATGTAGACGAGGCGGTGCGGAGTCCACAGCCGCTGGAACGCATCCGGCACGGCTGCGAAGTCGGACGACTGTTCGGTTCCCTCGAACCCCCCGGCGTCACGGTTCATCTCAGGCCTGGCCCTGCGTCGTGACCTGGGCGCGCGTCTCGATCGAGGCGACGATGCGGCGGATGGCGTCGTCCACGGGCACCCCGTTCTCCTGTGTGCCGTCGCGGAAGCGGAAGCTGACCGCTTCGTTGTTCCGGTCGTCCTCGCCGACGATCAGCTGGAACGGCACCTTGGCCTTGGTGTGGTTGCGGATCTTCTTCTGCATCCGGTCGTCGGAGTGGTCGACCTGGGCGCGCACCCCGGCGGCTTTCAGCCGGCCCACGATCTCGTCGAGGTAGGGACCGTACTGCTCGGACACCGGGATGCCGACGACCTGCACCGGGGACAGCCAGACCGGGAATGCCCCGGCGTAGTGCTCGGTGAGCACCGCGAAGAAGCGTTCGATCGACCCGAACAGGGCTCGGTGGATCATGACCGGGCGCTGACGCGAGCCGTCGGGCGCGGTGTACTCGAGGTCGAAACGCTCGGGCAGGTTGAAGTCCAGCTGGATGGTGGACATCTGCCAGGTGCGGCCGATCGCGTCGCGCGCCTGCACCGAGATCTTCGGCCCGTAGAACGCCGCCCCGCCCGGGTCGGCGACGAGGTCGAGACCGGATGCTTCGGCGACCTCACGCAGGGTCTCGGTCGCTTCGGCCCACGCCTCGTCGCTGCCCACGAACTTCTTCGGGTCTTTCGTGGAGAGCTCCAGGTAGTAGTCCTCGAGCCCGTAGTCGGCGAGCAGCTTCAGCACGAAGTTGAGCGTGGAGGTGAGCTCCTCCTTCATGCCGTCGCGGGTCGTGTAGATGTGGGCGTCGTCCTGGGTCATGCCGCGCACGCGGGTGAGCCCGTGCACGACGCCGGACTTCTCGTAGCGGTAGACCGAGCCGAATTCGAACAGGCGCATCGGCAGGTCGCGGTAGCTGCGGCCGCTGGAACGGAAGATCAGGTTGTGGAACGGGCAGTTCATCGGCTTGAGGTAGTAGTCGACGCCCTGGCGGGTCATGTGACCGTCGGCGTCGTATTCCGCGTCGAGTTTCATCGGCGGGAACATGCCGTCGGCGTACCAGTCCAGGTGCCCCGAGGTCTCGAACAGGTTCGACTTGGTGATGTGCGGCGTGTACACGAAGTCGTAGCCGGCTTCGGTGTGGCGCTTGCGGGAGTAGTCCTCCATCTCCTGGCGGATGATGCCGCCACGGGGGTGGAACACGGGCAGGCCGGAGCCGATCTCCTCGGGAAAGCTGAACAGGTCGAGTTCGGCGCCGAGCTTGCGGTGGTCGCGCTTGGCGGCCTCTTCCTGGCGGGCCTGGTAGGCGCGCAGTTCGTCCTTGGTGGGCCAGGCGGTGCCGTAGATGCGCTGCAGCTGCGGGTTCTTCTCGGAGCCGCGCCAGTAGGCGGCCGCGAGGCGGGTCAGGGAATACCCGTTGCCGATCATGCGAGTGTTCGGCAGGTGCGGGCCGCGGCAGAGGTCCTTCCAGAGGGTCTCCCCGGTCTTGGGGTCCACGTTGTCGTAGATGGTGAGTTCGGCGCCGCCGACCTCGACCGACTCGTTGTCGGCGCTCTCGGCCGCACCGCCCTTGAGCCCGATCAGTTCGAGCTTGTACGGCTCCGCGGCGAGTTCTTCCCTGGCCTGGTCGTCGGTCACCACCCGGCGCACGAACCGCTGCCCCTGGCGGATGATGCGGTCCATGGCTTTCTCGAGGGCCTTGATGTCGTCCGGGGTGAACGCCTCGGCCACGTCGAAGTCGTAGTAGAAACCGTCGGTCACGGGCGGGCCGATGCCCAGGCGCGCGGCGGGATTCACGGTCTGCACGGCCTGCGCGAGCACGTGGGCGGCCGAATGGCGCAGGATGCTGAGGCCATCGGGCGAGCCGATCGTCACCGGTTCGACGGCATCCGTCGGAGTCACCGTGGTGGCGAGATCCTTGAGCTCGCCATTGACGCGCATTGCGACAACGGACCGGTCGGTGAAAAGCTCAAAGCCGTCAACCACGTGTATAACTCCTCAATATTGTGCGAACCCCTCCAACTTTAGCGGCGCACGTGGCCCGGTCCCTCCTCCCGCGGGTCAGGGCAGCCGGCGGGACAGGTGGGCGAGGGTGTCCGGGGACGCGGCCAGAACCTTGATCAGTCCAGGCCGGCTTTCGGCGGGCCCGCTTGCGGCGGGCTGGGGGTGAACGCGACCGCCACCGCCTGGAGCGTGGTGCCTGCATCGAGTACGCGGGTGAGCCTGGCTGCGATCAGCGGGCTGACGCAGCCCACCCGCCGGCCGGTCGCCGCATGCACCGAGATGCCGTTCGCACCGCAGAGCGGGCCCGGGTCCCGCTGGAGACGCACGGTCGCCCCGGGGTGCAGCAGCCCTTCCCTCGCCACGATCGTGCGGGAGTCGATGTTGCGTAGCCAGATGATCCAGATTCCCAGTCCCGCCAGGCTACGGTCGCCGAGACCGACGAGCCGGCCGGTCGTCGATTCGGTCAGCCAGAGTTCCCCGGCACGGTGCTGTAGATAGAGCGGCGGGAGGCCGCGGATGTCAGCGACGAGGAGGCGGTCGCCGTCCTGGCTGGACAGAAGGTCGCCGGCGACGGAGCTGCGGAGGGGGGCCGGCTGCTGCGGGGGCAGTGCGGGAACCCGTTGCCGCACCGGCGCGTCCGAGATCCGGCGACTGGGAGGCCTCAGGCTCACCGGAGCGTAGTTGGCCACTCGCGTCAGCCACGCCGTGACGACGAGGACGCAAACTGCGAGGAGCACAAACGGCACCAACCACTCCATGAACGATCCTCCCCGTCGAGACTGGTGCACGGCCGGCCGGAGCGGTATCCCCCGTCCGGATGACACCATCGCGCCCTGGGCCAGCGCAGCGCGCGGAAAACAACATCGTGGGATGAAAAAACCCCCGGCGGGCCGGGGGTTTATCTGTGGGCGATACTGGGATCGAACCAGTGACCTCTTCCGTGTCAGGGAAGCGCGCTACCGCTGCGCCAATCGCCCAGATCTTGAATTTTCTCCAAGTCTGGAGGTGGATACGGGATTCGAACCCGTGTACACGGCTTTGCAGGCCGTTGCCTCGCCTCTCGGCCAACCCACCACATAGGGTCCATACCAAAAAGAAACGGCCTTTCGACCGATTCAATTCGAGCGGATGACGAGATTCGAACTCGCGACCCTCACCTTGGCAAGGTGATGCGCTACCACTGCGCCACATCCGCACTGTGTCTGCGTTTCCGCTGACTTGAAAGACTCTAGCCGATTCCGGCCGCGCCCGCCGCACCCTCCCCGGTGATTCTGCCCGGTGAGGCAGAAAAAACAAAGGTTAACCAGGCCTTTTCCTGTTGCCGGTCGGCTTGCGAACTCGTGCCGGTCGCCCGTCGATCAGGATCGACGCGGGCGCGACCGGTGTTCCCCAGGACGTCCAGGGGCAAAGAAAAAACCCCCGGCGAGCCGGGGGTTCATCTGTGGGCGATACTGGGATCGAACCAGTGACCTCTTCCGTGTCAGGGAAGCGCGCTACCGCTGCGCCAATCGCCCAGATCTTGAATTTTCTCAAGTCTGGAGGTGGATACGGGATTCGAACCCGTGTACACGGCTTTGCAGGCCGTTGCCTCGCCTCTCGGCCAACCCACCACATAGGGTACATATCAAAAAGAACCGGACTTGCGACCGATCCAATTCGAGCGGATGACGAGATTCGAACTCGCGACCCTCACCTTGGCAAGGTGATGCGCTACCACTGCGCCACATCCGCAACTGCGCGCATTTCTGCGCGCTTGAAGACTCTAGCCGATACTCCCGTGCATTTTCAAACCGAGCCGCCCCGGCGTGTTGCGGCCCTCTCGATGTGCGCCGCGTCCCCGCTCTGGGCTAGTATCAAGACTCGTGGTTGCAGTTCTTTCACAGTTTTTACCACAATGGGCGATTGGCGCAGTTGGTAGCGCGCTTCCTTCACACGGAAGAGGTCATCGGTTCGAGTCCGGTATCGCCCACAACAAAAAACCCCGGTTCTCCGGGGTTTTTTTGTTTCCACCCTGCCGCGGCCTACTGGACCGGTGCCAGCGTCCGTCTATCGGGCAGGTACACCACCATTTTGTCGCTGCCGTCCACGTCGACTTCAACCAGTGTGTCCACGCCCTCGTGAAGCACCGTGACGCTGTGTCCGGCGATGAGCTCCCCGGCCGCCTTGCCGCCGACGGTGATCCCGTAGTCCTCTGAGAGAAACGTGATCACCGATTCCCTGTAGTCGGCTTCAGCCTGCGCGGTCGCTGCGGCGATCCCGCGGACCTCAGCGTTGTAGGCGACGGAGAGGCCCACGATGTTGGCGGCGATGAGGACGGCGAGCACGCCAATGGCGATGAGTGTGGCCCGTTGGAATTTGACGTAGCTGCTATGCACGAGGTACCAGAGCAGGACCGCGATGACCAGCAGGCCAGTGAGAGGAATCAACGCGATCAGAGCAGCGTGCACCGGGGCGGACTCGCCGGCAGTCTGGTTGGGTTCGACGAAGGGGCCGGGGTTGGCTGCGACGGCGATGATGAGGTTCGCGAGCATGGGCGTCTCCAGAGATATGGGGACTAGCCTCATCAGCCTGCTTGATGACCCCCCACGGAGAAGTTTAGGGGGTTCGCTTCGTGACCTAGGCTGACAACCATGGACGGGCTGGTCGCACTCTGGGGGCAACTCTCCGCACGCAACGAACCGCTGCCGGCGGCCACGGCCTGGCTGACCATCGCGGCCGCCGCCCTGCTCGTGCTGGTGCCGGGTCTGTGGCGCATCGGGCGCCATGTCATCACGATCGCGCACGAGGGCGGGCACGCCGTCGTGGCGACGCTGAGCGGGCGTCGGCTGGGCGGCATCCGTTTGCACTCGGATACCTCGGGGCTGACGGTCAGCAGCGGACGCCCCCGCGGGCCCGGAATGGTGCTGACTCTCCTGGCCGGGTATCCGGCGCCCGCTCTCCTGGGGCTCGGCGCTGCACGGATGCTCAGCCTCGGCTACGACATCGGCCTGCTCTGGCTGCTGCTGGTTGCCCTGGCACTGCTGCTGGTACAGATCCGCAACTGGTTCGGGCTCTGGTCGGTCCTGGTCACGGCGGCCGTCATCTTCGGCATCACCTGGTTCGCCTCTCCCCCGGTGCAGGGCGTCTTCGCCCTGCTGATCACGGCGTTCCTGCTGCTGGGCGCGGTGCGCACCGTGGCGGAGTTGCACCGCTCCCGGTCACGGAGCCGCGGCAGCGCCTCCGACGCCGACCAGCTGGCGCGTCTGACGCACATCCCCGGTGTCATCTGGGTGGCCGTGTTCCTCGTCGCGACGGTCGCGTGCGCTGGGTTCGCCGGACGCTTCCTCGGTCTGCTCGCCTGATCCGGCCGCCACGCCAGCGAACCGGGCACCGGGTCTCGAACGATTCTCAAGGCGACTGTCAGAACGGCGAGGGTTGAGGCACAGATGTCTTCGCGGACTCCCCCGGCGGAGGTTCGGGTTCCACCGCACGGATGACCGTGGCCGGCTCACTCATGAACGCCCGCCCACTCGGTGACCTCCACTGGAGGACACCATCTTCGAGGTGTTTCACGGTCCACCCGGTTTCGCTTTTGAGCGCGTGGCACGGCGGACACAGGTGCGCGAGGTTGTCCTCCGCGGTCAAACCGTTGAACTGCCAATCGAGCGAATGATCGATGTCGGAATGCGCCGCCGACCGGTTGCAGCCGGGGAGCCGGCAGATCTCGTCCCGCACCCGCAAGTACTTCTTGAGGTCTTTCGGCACCTTGTACCTGTCCCGGCCCACTGAGAGCACCACCCCGGTCTCCGGATGCACCAGAAGCCGCGTGAAGCTCGGCGCGCCGGCAGCGATCCGGCGGGCCGTGTCCGCGTCGATCGGGCCGTAACCCTCCATGTGGGCGGGTTCGTCGTTGAGGCCCATGAGGCTGAACACCGGGACCGTGATGTTCACCGAACCCCGGATCCCCTTTCCCAGGCCCGACGGCGTGACCCCATCCAGGATCAGATCCTCGAACACATCCGCCTTCAACTGGGTCAGCGTGCGGTCTTCCTCGGCGCATTGCAGGCTCAGGGCCATCAGCGTGATCCGTTCGTGGGCGGCCTGCGCCTTCTCCGCACTCGCGTAGAAGGTGAGCGAGGCCATGCCGTCCGGCTCGGGCTCGAAGAACACCGCCCGGTCCTTCACCGACTTCTGATGCCGGGCCCTGATCGTCTCGGGGTGCCACCGCTCCCGCAGAATCCGCGCGTTGTACTTCAGCTTCGACGCGGTGAGCGTGCCCGCGGACTTCAGCACCGCGGCTTCGAATTCCGCGCGCCCTTCCTCCGGCACCGACCACGCCTGATTGACCACCACCTGCGCATGCCGGTAGCTGATCTCCCCCGAAGCCAGCGCAGCCCGGGTCGCGGGCAGCTCCACGGCCAGGGCCCGGCACTCCGCGACCAGGTTCTCCGCCGTGCGCTGCGGCACCCGGATCGTGCAGGCCAGCTCGCTGGAGAACTCCCGCTCGGCCACCTCGCGGGCATCCCAGCGGGCACCCGGCACCCGGGCCTTGTGGTGGGCGATCGCCTGCCCGAACCGGCGCGCCTCCTCGACCCGTTCGGCCCGCCGGGCGAAGGCCACGGCGATGTCCCGTTCGGCCTCCGCGATCGCGTCGAAATGCCGGCCCATGGCCTCTCGCTCTTCGATGATTGACGGCTTCATGGGGAACACGCTATGTGCACCCACCGACACTCGCCCGGCATCCGTGGACACCGTGGATAAACCGATCAGACCCGTAGTGTGGAGGAGAAGTCGAAATACTGAAACTGCCGACACCGGCGGCGGTCACTGCACTCAGACCCGGCGACTCTCAGCCGGCCGACCCGAACCAGGTCGTGACCCCAGGCGCGTAGAGCACGGAATCCGGCGGGCGCTCGGCCAACCCGGGGAAGCCCGCCACGGCGAGCAGGGTGTCGTCGAGCCGCAGGAGTTCGGCCTCGTAGAGCGCCCAGGGCTCGTGGTGGTTGCGCAGGTGCACCGTGCGACCGCGGGTGCGGGTGAACAATGCCCAGCGCGCGGTCAGGAAATCGGCGAGGAGGTCCCCGACGACCGGACGGTTGGTGGGACGCACCACGATGTCCGTGTGGGCCGACCCGGTCAGATGGCGCCTGGACGTGTAGTGAAACTCCGGCCCGGCACTCCCCTGCCCGGTGCTCCCCGGACCCGACGACACCTCGAGGCGCGTGCGGGACCACATGTAGGGGATCGAGAACAGGGCGCGGGCCGCGAGCACGGCTGCGAGGCGGGACGCTTCGAGGGATACGAAGACGACGCCTCGGTGACCCTGTTCGTCCACGGCGTACAGCCGCACGTTCACCTCGACGAACGTGCCGAAATACGGGATCGGTGGGCTGCCGAAGACGGTGGCGCGGTCGAGCACGAACGGGATCAGACCGACCCAGCTCGTGCCGTCGAACTCGTCCGGGACCAGCCCGGCCGGGAGCAGGGGCGCCACCAGGGCGGCGTCCACGCGCCAGTGCAAGAACATGAGATGCGACCAGCGCTGACTGGCGGCCGCCCGCCCCGCCAGGAGCGGCGCGATCGCCGAGATCGGGTCCATCGCAGCATCCGTCATCGAACAGTCTCCCCTGGGCTCTGCGGCTAGGCCTCGACGGCGGGAGCAGCCAGGGCGTGGTCGACGTCGGCCTGCTGGGCGGTCGTGAGGGCAGGCACCGGCGTGGACACCTTCACCGCGGCTGCTCCGGCCGCGACACCGCCGACCAGGTTGCCGAGAAGCTCCCGGATACCGACGCCCATCGTCGACTTCAGCACCCCGTCGACCTCGGTGAAACCGGAGGCGACGTTCTTGGTCAGCTGGCTGGCGCCATCCGTGGAAATGACGGTGAGGTTGTCGATGTTCGACATCGGGGCGGCCAGCTCACGGGCGATCTCGGGCAGCATCTCCACCATGCGCAACTGGATGAGCGCCTCGCTCTGCTCAGCCACAGCCTCGGCGGACAGGCGGGTGGCGGTCGCCTCCGCCGTACCGCGGGCAAGGATGGCGTCGGCGTTGGCCTGACCCTCGGCGCGGATCGCCTCGGCATTCGCGATGCGGCTGTCCCGATCGGCGTTCGCGGCGGCCACCGCGGCCTCGGCCGCCGCGACGGCGGTCACCCGGATGCGGTAGGCGTCGGCATCGGCGATGGCGTTCACTTCGGATTCCAGCTCGGCTTTGCGCAGGGAGGCCCGGCGCTGAGCGGTGAGCTCCTGCTGCTGCACGATGGACTGCTGGGCCTTGGCCTCGGCCAGCGGCTTGGCCGCGGCGGCTTCGGCGGAGGCCTTGTCTGTGTCCAGCTGCAGGGCGGCCTTGCGCAGCGCGAGCGTGTTCTGCGCCTCGGCGATGGCCTGCTCGGCCAGGATCGCGGCCTCCTGAGCTTCCCGGTTCGCCTGGTGCTCGGCCACTTCGGCCTGGCGCCGCACCTTGGCCTGCTCGGCCCGGCCGAGGTCACGGATGTAGTCGTTCTCGTCGGTGATGCCCTTGATCTCGAAGGAGTCGACGTCGACGCCCTGGTTGGCGAGGGATTCACGGGCGGTCGCCAGCACGGAGGAGCCGAGCTCGTCCCGCTTCTGGATGATCGTCATGACGTTCGTGCCACCGATCGAGGAGCGCAGCGACCCCGACAGCACCTCCTGCGCGAAGCCGTCGATGTTCTTGTCCTGACCGAGGAAGCGCTGCGCGGCGGCCCGGATCGCTGCCGGGTCGTCGCCGACCTTCACGATCGCGACGGCCTCGACGGTGAGGGTGACGCCGTTCTGGTCCTGGGCGACGGCCGTGATCTCGATCGCACGGCTGCGCAGGCTGATCTTGAACGCCTTTTGGAAGAACGGGGTGATGAACACGCCCTGGCCATGGACGACCCGTTGACCGGATTCCTCCAGGGCCTGGCCGTCGACAATGGTCTTCTTGGATTTCTTGCCGGTGATCACGAGGGCCTCGTCCGGCCCGGCGTTCTTGTAGACGGTCTTGGCGTAGATCAGTCCGATCAGGAAAACGACGACCGCCAGGGCGATGAAGCCGGGGATGGGACTGAGCAGGAACTCGAACATGGAATCCTTCCGTTCGTGCCGGCGCCGGTGGGCGCGGGCACGGGAATGAGCTGGGCGGTGCGGCGGTGACGTGCGTGAGTCCACGCTATCGGCACCGGCGGCATCCGGATCAAAAATGGAACTGGGGGCCGGGGAAAAAAGAGGGCCCGCCCCGGTCTCGACTGAACGGGACCGGAGCGGAGCGCTCGCACCGTTCGGGTCAGTGCGAGCATCGTGAGCATGGCTCAGTTCTGCCAGCCAGTCAAGGAGTGTAGAAGGGCGACGGCGCAGCCGAAGGAACCGGATGCGCCGCCGCCCGTGGAACGACAGGTGCGGTGAGTGGAGCTGCCGCTACACGGTGTCGAGCGCGTAGCCCTCTTCGCCGTGCACGATCGTGTCGACTCCGGCAACCTCGTCTTCGTTGTTGATGCGGAAGCCGATCGTCTTCTGGATCACCCAGCCGATGGCGTAGGCCATCACGAAGGAGAAGATCGCGATGCTGAAGGCGGCCAGCGCCTGCACGCCGAGCTGGGCGAAGCTGCCCGTGTCGAGCAGGCCGATGCCCGAGCCGACGATGCCGATGAACAGGGTGCCGATCATGCCGCCGATGAGGTGGATGCCCACCACGTCGAGGGAGTCGTCGAAGCCCCACTTGAACTTGAGGTCGATGGCGACCGCACACACCGCGCCGACGAGAACGCCGAGGACAATCGCCCAGCCTGGGGTGAGGATGTTACAGGCCGGGGTGACGGCGACGAGTCCCGCAACAGCACCGGATGCCGCACCGATCGAGGTGGGCTTGCCGTCCTTGATCTTCTCGACGATCAGCCAGCCGAGGATGCCGGCGGCGGGTGCGACGAGCGTGTTGACCCAGGCGAGGGCGGCAACACCGTCGACGGCAGCTTCCGAGCCGGCGTTGAAGCCGAACCAGCCGAACCACAGCAGCGACGCACCGAGAAGGGTCAGCGGAACGTTGTGGGGCTTGGAGATGCCCTTCTTGAAGCCGACGCGCTTTCCGAGCACCAGGGCCAGAGCGAGGCCGGCTGCACCGGCGTTGATGTGCACGGCGGTTCCACCGGCGAAGTCGTTGACTCCGAGGGCGGCCGGAGCCCAGCCGTCGGCGAGGTTGAAGACCCAGTATGCGACGGGGAAGTAGACCAGCGTCGACCAGACGGCGGCGAAGATGAGCCAGGCGCCGAATTTCGCACGGTCGGCGATCGCTCCGGAGATCAGGGCCACAGTGATGATGGCGAAGGTGGCCTGGAAGCCGGCGAACGCCAGCCCGTTCAGGTCGGGGTTCAGCGTTCCGTCTTCGCCGGCGCCGAGCAGGCCGGTCAGGCCGAGGAAGCTGGTCGGGTCGCCGAGGAAGCCGGGGATGAGCGGAGGCCCGAAGGCGAGCCCGTAACCGAAGACGACCCACAGCACGCCGACGACGCCCATGGCGCCGAAGCTCATCATCATCATGCTGATGACGCTCTTGGCCTTGACCATGCCGCCGTAGAAGAAGGCAACACCGGGAGTCATCAGGAGCACGAGGGCTGACGCGACGAGAAGCCACAGGGAGTTGACGTTCAGGCTTATTTCGTCTGTTGTGGCGTTCATCAGGACTGACAGTTCAACCATGGATATGGTTACCTCTCTCTAACTAACAGTGATTGCCGTCGACGTGCACAGGGTGAGCATTGATCGTGTCTCGGCGGGTACAGAGTCAGTTTGGAGTTGTCAGGTTTCGGGAAGTGCGCCGGTATGTTTCGGCCGCGTTACGCGCCGTGCGACGGTGTTAACATCGCGTTTCCCGCCAGACGGCCACCGGGCCGGCCCGGGTCAGTCGTGCGGCGGAAGCTCTCCCGTGGTCAGCGCCACCAGGCGCGACTGGGACCGCTGGTACTTCTTGCGATAGCCGCCGGAGAGCATTTCCTGGTCGAAGACCTCGTTCAGGGGCTGTCCGTTGGCGATGATCGGAATCTCCGCGTCGTAAACGCGGTCGATGAAGGCCACCAGGCGCAGCGCATCCGTCTGATCGGTCAGCAGGTAGACGTCGGACAGGGCAATGACGTCGATTCCGTGGATCATCTTGATGTACTTCGACGGATGCACCGTGCTGAGATGACGGATCAACGCGCCGAAATCGTCCAGGGTCACCGCGGAGCCGCGTTCGACCAGCGCCGGCACCATCTGGTCCAGCTCGTCCCGGCTCACGGCGATGGCATGGCCCTCGATGTCACGGCGGCGATAGTCCAGCCCGTCGATGCGCACGATTTCGAAATTGGCGGACATCGCCTGGATCTCGCGCAGGAAATCGATCGCCGCGAATCGGCCCTCGCCGAGGGAGTTCGGCGGCGTGTTGGAGGTGGCCGCGACCCGGGTGCCCGAGGCGACGAGCTCGCCCAGCAGCCGGGTCATCAGCATCGTGTCGCCCGGGTCGTCGAGTTCGAACTCGTCGATGCAGATCAGTCTGGCGCCGGACAGCTGCTTGACGGTCGCCGCGTAGCCGAGGGCCCCGACCAGCGCGGTGTACTCGATGAAGGTGCCGAAGTATTTGGGGCCGGGTGCAGCGTGCCAGAGCGCGGCGAGGAGGTGGGTCTTGCCCACACCGAACCCGCCGTCCAGGTAGATCCCCGGGAGTTCGGGCTTGGCCTTGCGGGTGCGGGAGAAGAACCCGCTGGGCCGCTGGGGCAGCCAGGCCCCCGCGAACGTGTTCAGGCGTTCGACCGCCTCGAGCTGCGACGGGAAATTCAGGTCCGGACGGTACGACTCGAAGGAGGCGTGCTCGAACTGGGGCGGCGGCACGAGCTCCGCCACGATCTCCGACCCGGTGATGCTCGGAGAGCGGTCAGCCAAACGGTGCACCTGACGGAGGGCGTGTGGAGCCATGCTGGAATACCCGTTTTCTGGTCGGATTCGTCACGGTCGGAGCGTCGGCGTCGAAGTACTGCGGCGCGAATGCGATCACAACCCATACCGCGTAGATTCGAACGCGGGCCGCTGACCAGCCTAAACCGCGCTCAATCCATTCCGGTGTCTTCGGACGCTCGCCAGGAGGTTTCCCCATGCCCGTTGATCTCGATCCGGCACCGAAGTTCGCTGCCTACGCCCACCCCGAGCGGCTGGTGAGCACGGAGTGGCTGCAGACCCACCTCGGCAGTCCCGGCCTGGTCGTCGTGGAGTCCGACGAAGACGTGCTGCTCTACGAAACCGGACACATCCCGGGCGCCGTCAAGATCGACTGGCACACCGACCTCAACGACTCCGTTGAGCGTGATTTCGTGGGCAGCGAGGCCTTCGCCGCGATTCTCGGCGGCAAGGGAATCTCCCGCGATACGACCGTGGTCATCTACGGCGACAAGAGCAACTGGTGGGCGGCCTACGCCCTGTGGGTGTTCACCCTCTTCGGACACGAGGACGTGCGCCTCCTCGACGGCGGACGTGAGAAATGGATCGCGGAGGAACGCGGACTGACCCGCGACCGTCCGGTCATCACTCCCGCGGAGTACCCGTTGGTGGAGCGCAACGACGCGCCCATCCGCGCCTTCCGTGACGACGTCCTCGCGCACTTCGGCAACCCCCTGATCGACGTGCGCTCCCCCGAGGAGTACACCGGCGAACGCACCCACATGCCCGACTACGCCGAGGAAGGCGCCCTCCGCGGCGGCCACATCCCGTCGGCGGCATCCGTGCCCTGGGCCCGCGCCGCGGCCCCGGACGCCACATTCCGGGCTCGGAGCGAACTGGACGAGATCTACCGCAGCGAGGCCGGCCTCACCGACGGCGACCACATCATCGCGTACTGCCGGATCGGGGAGCGGTCCAGCCACACCTGGTTCGTCCTGACGCACCTGCTCGGATTCGAGGGCGTGCGCAACTACGACGGATCCTGGACCGAGTGGGGCAATGCCGTGCACGTGCCGATCGCCGTGGGCGCCGAGCCGGGCGCGGCCCCCGCCCCGCGCTAGGAGCTGAACCCGCCGGAGCCGACGGGCGATTGCGCGGTCCACGCACAGTCGGACCCGCCGCGCCCAGGTGGGGCCGCCGTTCCACAGCGGAGCGGACTATCCGGCGTAGAACCAATTCGACGGAGATCTTGTCCTAAAACAGTGATTTACGGAGCTTCCGGGCCGATACGGGCAAAATCTCCGTCGAATTCGTTCGGGGAAGCCGGCTCCCAGACTGTGACGGAAGCGACGGGTCCGCCCTGGGAGACCTACCTCGACGGCACGGAAGTCGCCGAACCCCGCACCCTCGTGTACCTCCCCGCCCGGCCCCGCTGAATCGGGCGCATGGCAGACTTGTCTTCGATGACTTCCACCGAACTGCCTGAGAAACTGGCCGAGATCCGCGACGACTTCCTCGCACTCGAGGAGCAGGACCGCCTGCTGCTGCTGCTCGAATTCGCCGATGCGCTGCCGGCGCTGCCCAAACGGTATGAGGAACACCCCGACCTGCTCGAACGCGTCGTGGAGTGCCAGTCCCCCGTGTTCATGTTCGTCGAGGTGGAGGATGACGCGGTGCACCTGTACGCCACGGCACCCCGGGAGTCCCCGACGACCCGAGGCTTCGCGTCGATCCTGGCCCAGGGGCTGTCGGGTCTGAGCCGGGCGGAAGTGCTCTTGGTTCCAGACGACTACCCGAGTTCGATCGGCCTGACGAAGGCCGTATCGCCCCTGCGGATCCGCGGCATGACCGCCATGCTCGCCCGCACCAAGCGGCGACTGCGTGAGGACCCTGCGTGACCCTGACCCGGGTCTTCCCGGAGCCCCGCGCGGCCGAGGACATCGCCCGCGCGGTCGACGGGCTCGACCCCGCGGGCCGCGACTGGCTGCTGGCACGCTACGCGCCTGAAACGGATGCCTACCTCCGAGTCAATATGATCGGCAGTTTGAACGGCAGCGTCGCCGGCGCGGACGGGACCTCGGAGTCCCTCTCGAGCAAGCAGGACCGCCGCATCCTCGGCGTGATCCGGGAATTGTCCGACGTCGTCCTGGTCGGCGCGGGCAGCGTGCGGGCGGAAGGCTACGTCGTGCCGGCCCGGGCTGCCCTCGCCGTCGTCACGTCCACCGGAAACCTCGGCGGGCACCGACTCCACGCCTCAGCCACCACGTCGGTCCGGCCGGTGTACATCCTCTGCCCCCGCTCCGCGGTCGGCCGGGTGGAGGCCGTCGACGGGACGAACCGCGCCACCATCGTTGTGGTCGACGACGTGGACGGGCTCCTTCGCCCGGCCGCCATCGTTGACGCCCTGCACTCCCGAGGCCTCACCCGGATCGTGTGCGAGGGAGGGCCCGTCCTGGCTGGGCGTCTGTTCGCCGCAGACCTCGTCGACGAACTCTGCCTGTCCACCAGCCCCCAGATCGTGCTCGGCAGCCGCGCGCTGCTCGAGTCGGATCAGGCCGTTACGAGCCGTTTCAGCCTTCGGCAGCTCCTGCTGGACGATCAGGGTGCGACGTACGCCCGGTGGGAGAGATCTCGCCCAACCAGTTCGTGATCGCCTGATTCCACCCCTCGCGGTCGTAATTCCACAATTTCGTGTGCCGGGCGACGGCGAAGGGCAAGAACGTCACGATGTCGGGGCGCCGCTCCGCCAGGGCCCGGGAACCGGTCGCCGGCACGTATCCGTCGTCATCGCTGTGCATCAGCAGCACCGGCAGGTCCAGCTCGGCTGCGCGGGTCACGAAGTCCAGCCGGGCGAAGTCGATCGGGCCGGCCTGGCCCGTGACCAGGCCGCCCCAACGCCGGCCGAGAACCTCCAGGGCCCCGCTGGCGACAACGGCGGGCAGCCCGAGGGTGCCGCCCTGAAACCGGGCGACGTCGGCCCAGTCGATGACGGGCGAATCGAGCACGATGCCCACCACCAGGTGGCGCAGCATCGATCGAGTCGCGGCCTGCAACACGATGGCGCCTCCCATCGACCAGCCCATCAGCACGATCTCGGTGGCGCCCCGGCCCGCGGCGAACGCGATCGCCGCCTCGATGTCGAGCCATTCCGTGTCGCCCAGGGAGTACCGGCCGTCCGCGCTGCCGGGCGCCTCCCCGTCATTGCGGTACGAGACCAGAAGAGAGGTGTAGCCGAGGGATCGGAACACCGGCACCGCGCGAAGCGTCTCCTGGCGCTGAACGCCACGACCGTGCACCTGGATCACCCAGCGACCGTCCGGCTCGGGCGGAACCACCAGCCAGGCCGGCGCCTCACCCGCGCCGGTGGGAACGCTCACGTCTTCGAACTCGACGCCGAGGTCCCACGGGCCGAGGAAGGAGTACCCGGCCAGCCGGCCTCGCACGGCCGCCGCGAGATCACCGTAGTCGACGCGCAGGATGCGCCGGGTCACCCGATCGGACGTCTGCCGCAGGATCTCCCCCACGTGGGCGTGGCCGCTGCTGGCCGAGAACCAGAAGCTGTAGTCCCCGCGAAGAACGGAGTCCGGAGTCGACTGCAACGCGATGGTCCCGGCCGCGAGGTCGACGGCGTACACGCGCACATCCTCGTCGCTCTTCGTCGACGGCGTGACGATCCGGCGGGCCATCACGGCCATCAGGGCGCTGATTCCAACGCCGGCTGCGACGCCGACGCCCGCGACGATCAACCCGGCGGTCGCGATGACCTTCACCGCACTTTCGGCCCGCCCGTGTGCTGCTCGCATAGCTCTTGCCCCTGCCCGGCGTGCCTCGCAGACACCGCCCGGAAAAAACTCTAGTCTGCACACGTGCCCGAAACACAGGAAACGCTCCCCCCGGAGTTTGCCGCTGCCCTGACGTCGATTCGTCGCGCACGCATCCGGGCGGAACTCGTGGTGAACGAGATCACGGCCACGGGAAGCCTGGCCCCACACGCGGTGGCATTCTCGGCCGACGTCACGCCGGCCCGCCACGGCGGCAACTCGGACCTGGGCACCGGTCGCTTCATCCTGCTGTACGACCCGGAGGAACCCGAGGCCTGGGGCGGACCCTTCCGTGTGGTCTGTTTTGCGCAGGCTCCCCTGGAGACGGACATCGGCCTGGACCCGTTCCTGGCCGAGGTCGCCTGGGCGTGGCTAGTCGATGCACTGGCCGCCCACGGAGCTCGGTATTCCGCGGCATCAGGCACGGCGACTAAGATTATTTCGTCAGGCTTCGGCGAACTTGCCAGGCAGGGCGATGGTGCGCAGATCGAACTGCGCGCCTCGTGGACGCCGCTGGACCACAATCTCGCCGCCCACGTCGAAGGATGGGGCGAGCTGCTCTGCATGCTCGCAGGCCTTCCCCCCACTGGCGAAGGAGTCAGCATGTTGTCCACACGCCGAACCGGTCGTGGCTGATCACACAGTGATCGACACGCGGGATGCCTACTTGACGGCGACCGCAGCCATTCGCGGCGGCACCGGACCGATCGGCATCGATGCCGAGCGCGCCTCCGGGTTCACGTACTCCCAGCGTGCCTACCTGATCCAGATCTTCCGCAGGGGTGCCGGCACCTTCCTGTTCGACCCGCCCGCGATCGGCGACTTCCGCGAACTCAACGAGGCCCTCGGCGGCGAGGAATGGATTTTCCACGCCGCGAGCCAGGACCTCGCCTGCCTGCGCGAGGTCGGCCTCGACCCGAAGCGCATCTTCGACACCGAGCTGGCCGCGCGCCTATTGGGCATTCCGAGGGTCGGTCTCGGCACAGTCGTTGAAGAGCTGCTCGGCATCCACCTGGCCAAGGAACATTCCGCCGCCAACTGGTCGACCCGGCCGCTGCCGGAAGCCTGGTTGGTGTACGGCGCGCTCGACGTCGAGTTGCTCCCCGATCTGCGTGACCGCATGACCGAGATGCTCGAAACGGACCTGAAAACCGACATCGCCGCCCAGGAATTCGCCGCCGTGCTCGCCCGCGAGGTCAAAGCCGTCAGCCCCGAACCCTGGCGGCGGCTCTCCGGCGTGCACTCGATCCGCGGCCAGCGAGGCCTTGCTGTGGCCCGCGAGCTCTGGCTCGCCCGCGACCGTCTGGCCCAGGAGCTCGACATCTCCCCCGGCCGGCTCGTACCGGACGCATCCCTGACCGCCGCCGCACGCGCGATGCCCGCGTCCAAACAGGCCCTCGCCGACCTCCGGGAGTTCAGCGGTCGTGCCAGCCGAAGCGAACTCGATCGCTGGTGGGGCGCCATCCTCGAGGGGGTGGCCTCGACCGACCTGCCCTCCCTGCGCGGCAACGCGGACCTGCTCCCGCCGCCGCGCGCCTGGGCCGATCGCAATCCGGAGGCCGACCTGCGCTACAAGGCCGCCCGCACTGCCCTGACCGAGGTCTCGGAACAGCTGGCGATCCCCCTCGAAAACCTGATCACGCCCGACTACGTGCGCCGGGTGGCCTGGACGCCGCCCGAGACCATCGACCCCGAATCCATCGGTGAGGCGCTCGGGAGGCTGGGCGCCCGCGCCTGGCAGATTGACGTGACTGCACAACGGATCGCCGATGCCTTTGTCGAAGTCCACCAAACGATCGAGGTCCCCCCGGAAACGGATTCGTAGAAACCGTCCAAGGATTCGACCCCCCTTCTGCTCCCCCTTAGGATCGACCGACACCTGATCGATTGATGGAGGCAAAGTGGCCGATAGAGCAGAAGTCGTGTTTGTGGACGGGGTTCGCACCCCGTTCGGACGCGCCGGCGAAAAGGGCATGTACTGGAACACCCGGGCGGATGATCTCGTGGTCAAGGCCATGATCGGGCTGCTTGAACGCAACCCGTCGGTCCCCGGGGAACGGATCGACGAGGTGGCGATCGCCGCCACCACCCAGACCGGCGACCAGGGACTCACCCTCGGCCGCACGGCGGCACTTCTCTCCGGACTGCCGAAGTCGGTACCCGGGTTCGCCATCGACCGGATGTGCGCGGGCGCCATGACCGCCGTCACCACCCTTGGCGCGGGAATCGGCTTCGGCGCCTACGACCTGGCCATCGCCGGCGGCGTCGAGCACATGGGTCGCCACCCGATGGGTTCCGGAGCAGACCCGAATCCGCGCTTCCTGCTCGAGCGGCTCGTCAGCGAAGACGCCCTCAACATGGGCGCCACGGCCGAGCGGCTCCATGACCGGTTCCCGTCGTACACCAAGGAGCGGTCCGACCGGTTCGCCCTGCGCAGCCAGCAGAAGGTCGCCGCAGCCTACGCCGCCGACAAGATCCAGCCCGACCTGGTGTCGGTGGCGATCCGGAGCGACGCCGGGTGGGGTCTCGCGACCCAGGACGAGGCTCCCCGCCCCGAGACTACGCTGGAGGGCCTCGCGTCCCTCAAGACCCCGTTCCGCCCCCACGGACGGGTCACGGCCGGCAACGCATCCGGGCTCAACGACGGCGCCAGCGCCTGCCTGCTCGCCAGCGGCAAGGCCGCCAAGGACCTCGGCCTGACCGTCAAGATGAAAATGGTCAGCTTCGCCTTCGCCGGCGTCGAACCGGAAGTCATGGGCCTCGGCCCCGTCCCCTCCACCGAGAAGGCGCTGCGCAAGGCAGGCCTGAGCATCACCGACATCGGCCTGTTCGAGCTCAACGAGGCCTTCGCCGTTCAGGTCATCTCGTTCCTCGACCACTTCGGCATCGACGACGAGGACCCGCGGGTGAACGAGTACGGCGGCGCGATCGCCATCGGACACCCGCTCGCCTCCTCCGGCGTGCGCCTGATGAACCAGCTCGCACGCCAGTTCAGCGAGCACCCGGAGGTCCGCTACGGTCTGACGGCCATGTGCATCGGCCTCGGCCAGGGCGGCACCGTGATTTGGGAGAACCCGAACTTCAACCGGAAGGCAAGCAAGCGATGAGCAACTATTCAGAACTCGATTTCACCCCGCTGGTCGAGCTGTCGGCCGATGAGGTCGTCACCCACTCCTACGTGCGGGATGTCCCACTGTCCGGGGGCAGGACCCTGGCGCTCGTCACGCTCGACAACGGCAGGGACCACACCCGTCCGAACACCCTCGGCCCGGTCACCCTGCTCGAGTTCGGCATGACGATGGACCTGCTCCGGGAGCGTGCCGCCCTCGGCGACATCCACGGTGTGGCCGTCACCGGCAAGCCGTTCTACCTCGCCGCCGGCGCCGACCTGAGCAAGGTCAGCGAGATCCCGTCGCTCGCGACGGGCAAGCTGCTGGCCCAGCTGGGCCATTACGCGCTGGGCAAGCAGGCCGAACTGGGCGTTCCCTCCTTCGTGTTCATCAACGGGATGGCCCTGGGAGGCGGGCTCGAAATCGCCCTGAACGCCGACTTCCGCACCGTCGACGCCACCGCTCCGGCGATCGGGCTGCCCGAGGTCTCACTCGGGCTGATCCCGGGTTGGGGCGGCTCGTACCTGCTGCCCAACCTGATCGGCATCGAGAACGCGCTCAAGGTGATCATCGAAAATCCGCTCAAGCACCGCGTGCTCAAGGCCGCGGATGCCCTCGAGCTCGGCATCGCCGACGTGCAGTTCGACTCGGCCATGTTCCTCGAACAGTCCATCAAATGGGCCGACGGGGTCATCTCCGGCACCATCAAGGTCGCCCGGCCCAACCTGCCCGGCAAGGTCGAGCGGCTCGTGAAATGGGACGTCGCCGTCGGCATCGCGCGCAAGATGCTCGAGAGCCGCATCGGCACCGTCGCACGGTCGCCCTACATCGCCCTCGATCTCGTCAAGGCCGCCAAGAGCGGCACCCGCCAGGAGGGATTCGAACGCGAGGACGATTCCCTCGCCGAGCTCATCGCCGGCGACCAGCTGCAGGCCAGCATCTACGCCTTCAACCTGGTGCAGAAGCGGGCCAAGCGGCCGGCCGGAGCTCCGGACAAGGCCCTCGCCCGCCCGATCAAGAAGGTGGGCGTCATCGGCGCCGGGCTGATGGCCAGCCAGTTCGCCTTGCTCTTCGTGCGTCGGCTGCGGGTGCCTGTAGTCATCACCGACCTCGACCAGGCCAGGGTCGACAAGGGTGTGGCCTACATCCACGGCGAGATCCTCGCCCTCGAGACCAAGAAGCGCATCTCCTCCGACGAGGCGAACCGGCTCCGCGCCCTGGTCACCGGCACCACGGACAAGGCTCAGTTCGCCGACGCCGACTGGGTGATCGAGGCCGTGTTCGAGGAGCTCGGCGTGAAGCAGGACGTCTTCGCGGAGATCGAGAAGCACATCTCCCCCGACGCGATCCTGGCCACCAACACCTCGTCGCTCTCGGTCGAACAGATCGGTGCGAAGCTGGCCCACCCGGAACGCCTGGTCGGCTTCCACTTCTTCAACCCGGTGGCCGTCATGCCGCTGATCGAGGTAGTGAACACACCCGAGACCAACGACGTCACCCTGTCGACGGCGATGGTCGTCGCGGCCAAGCTCCGCAAGAACGCGGTCATCACCCGGGACACCCCCGGGTTCGTGGTCAACCGGCTGCTGGCTAAGCTGCTCGGCGAGGCCATGCACGCCGTCGACACCGGCACCTCGTTCGAGGTCGTCGACGGGTCCCTGGCCAAGTTCGGGATGCCGATGACCCCGTTCGAGCTGCTCGAACTCGTTGGCCTCAAGGTCGGCGCCCACGTGCTGGACACCCACCACGCCGCCTTCCCCGACCGGTTCTTCGAGAGCGAGAACCTGCACCGGCTGGCCGAGCACGGCACCGTCATCGAGCGGGACGCCAAGGGCAAGGCCAAGGGCTTCGACAAGGGCGCGATCAAGATCGTCGCGGGCGGAACCGCCCCTATGACCGGCGAGCAGATCCTGCGCCGGGTCGAGGACGGCCTCGCGGACGAGATCAAGCGGATGCTGGACGACGGCGTCGTGCACGCGGCCGAGGACATCGACCTGTGCATGATCCTCGGCGCCAACTGGCCGTTCCAGATGGGCGGGGTGACCCCGTATCTCGACCGTGTCGGTGCGAGCGAGCGGGTCTTCGGCGGCACCTTCCACACGCCGCTGATTCGCGGCGTCGGGGCAGCCCCGGTGCAGTCCGCCGTCCGCGAGTAACCCGGCAGTCGCGGTTCACCGAGCCGTGAGCTTTACCGCTTTTCAGGCCGGAAAACCCCGCCGAACTCACGGTTCGGCGGGGTTTTTCGCGCTCCGGGGTCAGTCAGGACCGGGGTCAGCCGGGGTCAGTCCTGGCCGGCCCGGTTCGCGGGGATGCTGCCGCTGTCGGTACGATCTGACGGCAGAGCCCGGGCATGCGGGATCTTGCTGCCCAGGACCATTGCGACGACGTCGCGGGCGATGTGCTGGGGGGTGAGTCCCACCCGTTCGAGAATCTCGGCGCGCGTGCCGTGGTCGAGGAACTCGTCCGGCAGGCCGAGCTCGGTCACGGCCGTGTCCACGCCCGCCTCGCGCAGGTCCTGACGGATGCGCGTGCCGATGCCGCCGACCCGGATGCCGTCCTCGATGCTGACCACGATCCGGTGCTCCGCGGCCAGGGAGATGATGCTCCGGGGCACCGGCACGACCCAGCGCGGGTCGACAACCGTGGCGCCGATGCCCTGGGCCGCCAGCCGCTCCGCCACATCCAGGCCCATGGCCGCCATCGGGCCCACGGTGACGATCAGGACATCTTTCTGGGCCGTTTCAAGCAGCACGTCGACCCCGTCGTCCAGCCGCCGCACGGCGTCGAGGGGGGCGCTGACGCTCCCCTTCGGGAACCGCAGCACGGTGGGCGCATCGTCGACCGCGACGGCCTCCTCGAGCTCCTCGCACAGGCGAACCGAGTCGCGGGGCGCGGCGAGACGGATGCCCGGCACCACCTGCAGGATGGCCAGGTCCCAGATTCCGTGGTGGCTGGGACCGTCCGGTCCGGTGACCCCGGCCCGGTCGAGAACGAATGTCACGCCCGCCTGGTGCAGGGCGACATCCATCAGGACCTGGTCGAACGCCCGGTTGACGAACGTGGCATACAGGGCGACGACCGGGTGCAGGCCGCCGAACGCGAGCCCGGCGGCACTGGCCACGGCGTGCTGCTCCGCGATGCCCACGTCGTGCACCCGGGCGGGGAAACGCTCCGCCATCTTGTGCAGGCCCGTGGGGCGCAGCATCGCCGCGGTGATGCCGACGATCTTCGGCTGCAGGGTGGCCAGCCGCAGCAGCTCGTCGGCGAAGACGGACGTCCAGGACGGCGCGCTGGAGAATTCGGTGGATTCCCCCGTCTCCGGGTCGATCTGCCCGACCGCGTGGAACTGGTCCGCGACGTCCTGGACGGCCGGGTCGTAGCCCTTGCCCTTCTGGGTGATGGCGTGCACGATCACGGGCGCGCCGTAGCCCTTCGCTTGCCGCAGGGCCTCGATCATGGCCTGCAGGTCGTGGCCGTCGACCGGTCCGATGTACTTGATGTCGAGGTTCGAGTAGAGGGCCTCGTTGTTGGAGAACCGGGCCAGGAAGCCGTGCATGCCGCCGCGAACGCCGCGGAAGAACGCCCGCGCCGGCGCCCCCATCCGCTCGAAGGCCTGGCGGCTGGTCAGGTAGGCGCTGTGGTACGCCTGCCGGGTGCGCACCGTGTTGAGGAACCGCGCCATTCCGCCGATGGTGGGCGCGTACGAGCGCCCGTTGTCGTTGACGATGATGATCAGCCGGCGCGTGTTGTCGTCGCTGATGTTGTTGAGCGCCTCCCAGGTCATGCCGCCGGTGAGGGAACCGTCGCCGACGACGGCGATGACGTTGCGGTCGCTCTGCCCCGTCATCTCGAACGCGCGGGAGATGCCGTCGGCCCAGGAGAGGGAGCTGGACGCGTGCGAGCTCTCCACGATGTCGTGCACGGATTCCCGGCGCTGGGGGTAGCCGGCCAGGCCGCCGGACTGGCGCAGCCCGCTGAAGTCCTGGCGGCCGGTGAGCAGCTTGTGCACATAGGACTGGTGCCCGGTGTCGAAGACGATCGCGTCCCTGGGCGAGTCGAAGACCCGGTGCATGGCTATGGTCAGCTCGACGACGCCGAGGTTGGGCCCCAGATGGCCGCCGGTCTTCGAGATCTCGCGCACGAGGAATTCCCGCACCTCGGCCGCGAGCTGGACCAGTTCATCCTTCGAAAGACCGTCAAGGTCCCTGGGTCCGGAGATCGTGTCCAGCAGTGCCATCGTTAACACCTTTCGCGTTGCGCCATCCGCCGCCAAAAAAAGAAACCGGCGCATAGATTCGGTCAGACCGAGTCTACGCGCCGGTTTCGAGAGCCAGCCGAAAGCCGACTCAGGGAGGCTACGCGACCAGCGAACGCAGCACGTACTGCAGGATGCCGCCGTTGCGGTAGTAGTCGGCCTCACCCGGGGTGTCGATGCGGACGACCGCGTCGAACTCGACCGTCGCTTTGCCGGCCGGCGACTGCTCGCTCGGCACGGCCGTGACGTGGACCGTCTTCGGGGTGGTGCCGTTGTTCAGCTCGTCGAGCCCGGTGATCGTGACGACCTCCGTGCCGTCCAGGCCGAGCGTCGCCCAGCTCTGCCCCGCGGGGAACTGCAGCGGAACGACGCCCATCCCGATCAGGTTGGAGCGGTGGATGCGCTCGAAGCTCTCCGTGATGACGGCCTTCACCCCGAGGAGGCTCGTGCCCTTGGCAGCCCAGTCACGAGACGAACCCGAGCCGTACTCCTTGCCGCCGAAGATGACCAGCGGCGTGCCCTGGGCCTGGTAGTTCTGGGCGGCGTCGTAGATGAACGCCTGCGGAGCCCCGTCGACGGTGAAGTCGCGGGTGTAGCCGCCCTCGACGCCGTCAAGCAGCTGGTTGCGCAGACGGATGTTCGCGAAGGTTCCGCGAATCATGATCTCGTGGTTGCCGCGGCGCGAGCCGTAGGAGTTGAAGTCCCCACGTTCGACGCCGTGCTCGAGCAGGTAGGCGCCGGCCGGGCTGTCCGCCTTGATCGAACCGGCGGGGCTGATGTGGTCGGTCGTGACCGAGTCACCCAGTTTGGCCAGAACGCGGGCGCCGACGATGTCGACCACCGGGGTGGTCTCCATGGTCATGCCCTCGAAGTACGGGGGCTTCCGCACATACGTGGACTCGGGGTCCCACTCGAAGACCTCGCTGTTCGGCGTCGGCAGGGAGCGCCAGCGCTCGTCGCCCTCGAAGACGCCGCCGTACTGCTTCGTGAACATGGCGGTGTCGATCGAGCTGTCGATCGTGGCCTGCACCTCGGCGGAGTCAGGCCAGATGTCCTTGAGGAACACCTCGTTGCCGTCTGAACCGGTGCCGAGGGAATCCGTCTCGAAGTCGAAGTTCATCGAACCCGCGAGGGCGTAGGCGATGACCAGCGGCGGGCTCGCCAGGTAGTTCATCTTGACGTCGGGGCTGATCCGGCCCTCGAAGTTGCGGTTGCCCGAGAGCACCGCGGTGACGGCGAGATCGTTCTCGTTGATCGCGGCCGTGACCTCGTCAATCAGCGGACCGGTGTTGCCGATGCAGACCGTGCAGCCGTAGCCGACGGTGTAGAAGCCGAGGGCCTCCAGGTCGCCGGTGAGGCCGGCCTTCTCGTAGTAGTCGGTGACGACCTTCGACCCCGGAGCCAGAGTGGTCTTGACCCACGGCTTGCTGGTCAGGCCCTTCTTGACCGCGTTGCGGGCGAGCAGGCCCGCGGCGAGCATGACGCTCGGGTTGGACGTGTTCGTGCACGACGTGATGGCCGCGACGGCGACCGCTCCGTGGTCGAGCGTGTAGCTCGCGCCGGCCTCCGTGGTGATGGCGACGGGGCGCGACACGCTGACCGGGGCGTGGCTCACGTGGCTGTGCGAGACCACGTGGTCGAGGTTCTCGTCCTCGGCGGTGAAACCGATCGGGTCCGAGGCCGGGAACGACGCTTCGACGGCAGCGTCCACCACGGTCAGATCCTGGGTCGCGTAGCTCTGGAGGTCCAGTTCGAACTGCGACTTCGCCTCACTGAGGATGACGCGGTCCTGCGGGCGCTTCGGGCCGGCGATCGACGGGACGACGGTGCCGAGGTCGAGCTCGAGGTACTCGCTGAAGGCGGGCTCCTTGTCGGCGTCGTGCCAGAGGCCCTGCAGCTTCGAGTAGGCCTCGACCAGCGCGACCTGCTCTTCGCTGCGACCGGTGAGGCGCAGGTAGTCCAGGGTGACGTCGTCGATCGGGAACATGGCGGCCGTCGAGCCGAACTCGGGGCTCATGTTTCCGATGGTGGCGCGGTTGGCCAGGGGCACCTGGGCGACGCCCGCACCGTAGAACTCGACGAACTTGCCGACGACGCCGTGCTTGCGCAGGATCTGGGTGATGGTGAGCACGACGTCCGTCGCGGTCACGCCGGTCGGGATGGAGCCGTTGAGCTTGAAACCGACCACCTTGGGGATGAGCATGGAGATCGACTGGCCGAGCATGGCGGCCTCGGCCTCGATGCCGCCCACGCCCCAGGCGAGCACGCCCAGGCCGTTGACCATGGTCGTGTGCGAGTCGGTGCCGACGCAGGTGTCGGGGTAGGCCTGCAGCACCTCGGTGCCTGCGGCATCCGTGACCGTGCGGGTCATGGTGACCCGGGCCAGGTACTCTAGGTTGACCTGGTGCACGATGCCGGTTCCCGGGGGCACGACCTTGAAGTCGTTGAACGCGGTCTGACCCCAGCGCAGGAACTGGTAGCGCTCGCCGTTGCGCTCGTACTCGATCTCGACGTTGCGCTCGAGGGCGTCCGCGGTGCCGAACAGGTCCGCGATGACGGAGTGGTCGATGACGAGCTCGGCCGGAGCGAGCGGGTTGATCTTCTTCGGGTCGCCGCCGAGTTCGGCGACGGCCTCACGCATGGTGGCGAGGTCGACGATGCAGGGAACACCGGTGAAGTCCTGCATCACCACGCGTCCGGGCGTGAACTGGATCTCGGTGTCGGGCTCCGCCGTGGGGACCCACTCGCCCAGGGCGCGGATGTGCGCCTCGGTGATGTTGGCGCCGTCCTCGGTGCGGAGAAGATTCTCCAGAAGCACCTTCAGGCTGAACGGCAACTTCTCGTAGCCCTTGACCGCGTCGAGACGAAAGACCTCATAGTCCGTCGAACCGACACGCAGGGTGTCCTTGGCTCCAAAACTGTTCACTACCGCGTTATTCAGTGCAGACACGATGCCCTCTCCTTCGTGGAAACCGACGGAAAACCGCCCGCAATCCCCAATCCTGACGACCGGACGCCTGCCGCTGCCAGTAAGGGTTACCTAACCGGCAGTCCGCGCCCGGGCGATGCTCATCACCAAACTATCTTGACGTAGAGATAACTCTAGCGTCGTATCCGTCACGTGCGTGCCGTTTACCCCCGCGTGGCGTCACTTTTTCGCGTCGTCGTCCGCCGCGCGGTAGACCGATCGCACCATCAGCCACGAGATCACCAGAAGGGGCGCATACAGAGGGATGCCCATCAGGAGCTTCGCCGCGCCGAGCCACTCCACATTCCCGGAGAAGTACAGGGGAAGCTGCACAGCCAGGCGCACGGCGAAGAGTCCGGCCCAGCACAGGGTGAGGATCGTCAGGACACGGCGTTTGGACGCGTGGGCCCGCCACGACACCCCGTCCCCCATCAGGAACCCGACCGCCAGTCCCACCAGGGGCCAGCCGACCAGCGCCGAGATCAGCAGGGCCGCCCCGTAGGCGCCGTTGGTCCAGAAACCCGGAAGGTAGAAGTCCTCCGCTTTGCCGGTGAAGAGTGCCAGTACGGCGCTGACGATCAGGCCGACCAGTCCGCCGACGGCGGGCGTCACCGTCTGCCGCACGAGTCGCCGGGCAACGATGAAGGCCGCCCCGATCGCGACCGGGGCGATCAGTGCGGGGATGAGCTGACGGATGAAGGTGTAGGTGATCAGGAAGACGAGCCCGGGAATAACCGCTTCCACCAGCCCACGGATGCCGCCCATCGCCGCGAGCAGGGCGCGACCGCTGATCGGCTCGCCCTCGGCGGCCGGAGTGAAACCGGCCCGCCGCGCGGCCGCGGCCATGCCCTCGGCGAAGACAGCGGATGCCTCGGAACCGCCGGACGTGCCGTCGTTCCGCGCGGCGGGGGCGTCGGGTGCGGGGGTGTCCGGCGCAGGGGCCTCGGGTGCAGGGGCGTCGGGTTGTTCCGGTGCGTCCGTCATACGAGCGTCCCTCAGGCGTTGCCCGGCTCGGGCGCGCCAGCCGGGGTGGCCGGCATCCGCAGCGGAATGAGGTCACGGGGCGGCATCGGCGCCGACCCGCGCACGACGACGATGCTGCGGAACAGGTCTTCGATCTGGCTCGCGGCTTCGGCATTGACGGCGCCTTCCCCGGCGATCACGCCGCGGAGGAACCAGCGTGGGCCGTCGACGCCGATGAACCGGGCCAGCCGGCTCGTCTCGCCGGTGCCCAGTCCGGCGGCAACCGGGATCTCGGCCACGAGTTCGGGGCCGAACGGTCCCTCGCGCAGCGTCGTGGTGCCGCCCTGCTTGCCGATCTGGTCGGCGATCTGGTCGCGGATCTCGTTCCACAGGCCGCTGGAGCGCGGGGCGGCGAACGGCTGCACCTGCAGGGTGGACCCGGCGTAGTCGAGCCCGATGGCCACCACGCGCTTGCTGCCCTCTTCGATTTCGAGCCGGAGGTGGAGTCCCTCCCGGGGCAGGATCTTGACGCCACCGAGGTCGACGTAGGGCCGGACCGGGTTGGCCTCCACCTCGTCGAGCGGGCCCTCGGTCGCGCGGTCCTCCGGAGCTGACTTGGCCGTGGCTCCGGGGAATTCGTCCGAGTTCGCTATGTCGCTCACTGGTTGTCTCCTGACGTATCGGTTCCAGTGATGTGCTGGGTGAGGCCGGTCGAGCCGAATCCGCCTTCGCCGCGCTGACTGCCCGGAAGGCGGTCGACCGGGATGAAAGTGGCCCGGGATACCGGCACGACGATGAGCTGGGCGATGCGGTCGCCGACCGCGATCGTGTGCGGCTCGGCCAGATCGGTGTTCAGCAGCGCGACCTTGATCTCGCCGCGATAGCCGGCATCCACCGTGCCCGGCGCGTTGACGATGGTGATGCCGTGCTTGACGGCGAGTCCGCTGCGGGGAACGACGAAGGCCGCGTAGCCGTCGGGAAGGGCGATCGAGACGCCCGTGCCGACCAGGGCACGCTGACCGGGAGCCAGGACCAGGGCCTGGGAGGAATGAAGATCCGCTCCCGCATCACCCGGATGCGCGTAACTCGGGAGGACGGACGCGGTAATCAGGACTTCGACGCTTTCTGCCACGTGTCGAGGCTAGTGCAGAAGTCTGATCGAATAGAGCCATGCCTGAATATCGCGAAAAACTGTGGGCCCCTCCCGCGCCGTACCTTGCCACCGCACTGATCATCCCCGCGAGCATCCTCGTCTTCGCGCCGATATCCATGCTCGCCGGAATCCTCATCGCCATCGGTTTGTATGCCGCCTGCGTGGCCGGGTTGCTTCTCTCGGCGCCGGTGGTCGAAGTGCGCCAGGGCGAACTGTCCGCCGGCCGCGCGCGCATCTCGACCGATCTCCTCGGCGAGGCGCAGGCCTTCGACGGAGACGACGCCGTCCTGGAGCGCGGGCGCAACCTCAATGCGCGCGCCTGGCTGCTCATCCGCGGCTGGATCCGCCCCGTCGTGCGCATCCCCATCGTGGATGCCACCGATCCGGCGCCGTACTGGCTCGTGTCGACCCGCCACCCACAGAAATTGGCCGCCGCGATCAATGGATCACGACGGCCAGCGTCCAGCATCTAAGCGCGTTTAGGAGTCGCACTCCAGGCAAACCGGGCCGAGCTTGGTCTCGTGCGACATCTGCGAACGGTGCTTCACGAGGAAGCACTCGACGCAGGTGAACTCGTCGGCCTGCGGGGGCAGGACAACGACATCGAGGTCGAGGTCGGACAGATCGGCGCCGGGAAGGTCGAACCCACCGGGGTTGTCCGAGTCGTCGACATCTACGACACCGGACATCTTGTCGGGTACGCGCTCCTTGAGGGCCTCAATCGACTCAGAGTCGTCTTCGGTCTTCCGTGGTGCGTCGTAATCGGTTGCCATACCCATCCATTTCAGTTACGCCGAGAAACGATTTCGGCGGCCATAGTTTCCAACAATCCGGGCGGAATAGCAAACTACGCGCCGAGTCTTTTCTTCGGCACAGTTGTCAACTTGCGGCACGCCCGGCGTATTCCCCGAATATTCGGGTTTTACATGGCAGTCTTGGCTGCACTAGTGATCGCGAGAGGGCTTTCAACATGCAGGAATTGAAAGTTATTGGAGTCGAGAACGGTGCGCTGCTCGCAGCGTCAGAGGAGGGCGACCGTTTTCGGATCCCCATCGATGAAGTTCTCCAGTCCAGGCTTCGCCAAACCCAGACGGAATCCACGGCCGGCACGAAGCTGAGCCCGCGGGAAGTGCAGGCCCACATCAGGGCCGGCATGTCCGCGGAGGACGTGGCCACCGTGACGGGCGCCTCCATCGACTTCGTGCGCCGTTTCGAGGGCCCGGTCGTCGCCGAACGCGAGTACATCGTGTCCTGCGCGCTCGGAGTGCCCGTGCACACGGCCATCGACCCGGACCCGATCGAGGGCGGGGCGAATTTCGGCACCGTCATCCGGGAGCGCCTCGCGTCGCTCGGCGCCACGAATGAGCGCTGGGCCAGCTGGAAAGAGCCCGGCGCCGGCTGGATCGTGAAACTCGCGTTCACCGCCGACGACATCGACCACGACGCCCGCTGGGGCTTCGAACCGAAGAAGAACTCCCTCTCCCCCGTCGGCAACGAGGCCATCGCGCTCTCCCAGCAGGGCGAACTCAAGGGTGCCTTGATTCCCCGCCTGCGCGCGGTCGGCGCCGAGACGAGCCTGGCCGATGTGTCACGGTTCGACAGCGGCGCCTTCACCTTCAAGGAATCACTGGCCGACGAACTGCTCAACGACACCGCACCGCTCCTGGACCCGATTCCGTACTCCCGATCGGCCGGCACGACGGATGCCGTCTCCCGGGCGGCCATCAAGCGCGCCGACGAACCACCCCAGAGCATGAGCGAGACCGCGGACCTGTTGGAGTCCCTGCGCCGCCGCCGCGGCGAACGCGAAGCCGCGGCTTTCGAAAGCACCAACACCGAGAGCACGCTCAGCAACGGCGTGGGACAGGCCTCCGCCGCGGGGATCCATCTCGTGGACCAGACCGTCGACCGAACCGTCACCCCCGCCGCGGACTCGCCCGCTGCCGGCAACCGGTCCGCGTCTGCGCGCAACCTCTGGTCGACCCAGGCGGCCGCCGGCCAGGCGGCCACGAACCAGACCTCCCCCGGGGCGGCCTCGTCCGGATCGGCGCCGGCCGGAGTGACCCCCGCCGGATTGACCCCTGCCGGATTGACACCTGCCGGATTGAGCCCCGCCCGTTCGACCCCTGCCACACCGCCGGCCCGCTCCACCGGGGCCGCCGGAAAACGTGGACGCGCCTCCATGCCCAGCTGGGACGAGATCGTCTTCGGCGCCCGCACGGACGACGACCTGCCCTAACCGGCAGTCGCGGGGCATCCGTCGCATACTGGGCTCATGGCGACGCGAGCCTCCCGCACCGATGTCATCCGGATGCGTTTGGGATGCCACGGGCTCTCCGGGCCCGCACTCTCGAACCCCGGGGCGGTCGCTGGACGGATGCTGGCCGTGCAGGCCCAGGACTATCGGGCCGGCCTGTGGGCGATCGGTGTTCGGGTGCCCGGATCGACGGTCTCCGACGTCGCGCGGGCGATCGACACGGCGGTGCTCGTGCGCTCCTGGCCCCTGCGCGGCACCCTTCATTTCGTCCCCGCTCCTGACCTGCACTGGATGCTGGGCCTCAGCGCGCCCCGGGTGCTCGCCGGAATGCGCACGCGGCGAGCACAGCTCGGCCTCGACGACTCCGCGATCGAAGGCGCACGCACCGTTGCCCTCGACTCGCTCTCCGGCGGTCGCGAGTTGACGCGAGCGGGCTTCCTCGCGGCACTCGAAGCGCAGGGGATCTCCACCGGAGGCCAGCGCGGCTACCACCTGGTGGCGAACCTCGCCCTCACCGGGACTCTCTGCTGGGGCAGGCACACCGGTACGGCGCAAACACTCGTGCTCCTGGACGAGTGGGTGCCCTCACCCCGTCGGCTCGAGCACGACGAAGCCCTGGGAGAACTCACGACCCGCTACTTCCGTGGGCATGGCCCGGCCACGGCGAAGGATCTGGCCTGGTGGTCCCAGCTGACCCTGGCCGACATCCGGATCGGACTCGGGGTGGCGAGGAAGGACCTGATCGAAATCGATCTGGGCGGCGTGACCCATTTTCTGGCGGCCTCGGCCGAGGCCGGCCTTCCCGGTTCCGCGCCGCAGCGGCGCTCGACCGTGTTCGCCCTGCCCGGCTTCGACGAGTATCTGCTCGGGTACCGCGGTCGCAGTGTCGTTGTCCCCGACGACCGTTTTCCGCTCCTGGTTCCCGGTCGCAATGGCATCTTCCTGCCGCTGATCCTCTCCGACGGCCGGGTGGTCGGAACCTGGCGCACCGAGACCACGCCGCGAGGAGTCTGGGTCGAGGCTGCACCCTTCGAGACCATGACGCCGCGGCAATGGGCCGGCTTCGAGCGGGCGATCGATGACTATGCTCGGTTCTCCGGGCGGCCGGTGACCATCCGGCCCGGTCGCGGCGCCCCGGACCCGGTGGTTCCGCTAACCTGAGCACGTGAGGATTACTGCCCGGTTGCGATCCGAAAGCCGGATTCCCCTTCTCCAGGCCGTGAAGACATCCGTCGCCGTTGCGCTCGGCTGGATCCTGTCGCAGGCTCTCCTGCAGACCGAGTTGCCGATCTTCGCCGCGATCGCGGCCCTGCTGGTGGTGCAACCGAACATCAACCAGACCCTCGGCCGCGCGGTCGAACGCAGTCTCGGCGTCATCGGCGGAGTGCTCATCGCCTACGCCGTCGGCATCGCCTTTGGGGAGTCCAGCTGGATCGTGCTGGCAGCGATTATCTTCTGCATCATGCTCGCCTGGGCGCTGCGCCTGGCTCCGAGCTCGGCAAGCCAGATCCCGATCAGTGCCATGCTGGTGCTCTCGCTCGGGGCTTCCACGCCCGAGTACGCGCGGGACCGGATCATCGAGACCATCATCGGGGCCGCGGCCGCACTGGTCGTCAACGCCCTGATCGTGCCGCCCGTGCTCCTGAGCCCGGCACACGATGCCGTCGTGCGGCTGGGCCGCGAAGTCGCCGACACGCTCGACCGGATCGTGGACGCCCTTCGTTTTCCGCAGCAGGCCGGCCAGATCGAAGAGATGATGATCAAGGCCCGCCTGCTCCGCCCCATGCTGGAGAAGGCGGAGAAGGCGATCAAGCAGGCCGAGGAGAGCCTCACCCTCAATCCGCGGCACGGGGTGCACCGGCGGCTGCTGGACGTCGACGAGGAGTTCTACAACCGCTTGACGGCGCTGGTCACGCGCACCATCGGGATGACGCGCGCGCTCCGTGACCACTACGACCATTCGCTGCACCTGGAACCGACCGTGCTGGCGATCACCGTCGAACTCAGCCGGGCCGCCCACGACCTCCGGCTACTGGCCGAGCACGTCGACCACCCGGGTCAGACGCCGGTGAACCCGGTCGTGGAGCCGCCGGCCCTGACGGAGCCCCTGGTCATCTTCACGCCGCATCCGCAGCACTGGATCCTGATCGGGTCACTGATGGAGGACCTGCGCCGCGTGCGCGAGGAGATCAAGGGCGAGTAGCGGGCGCAACACCAGCCGCTGCCCCGGCCCGATCACCTATCGAATCCGCCTCACTGTCGCTAGGGTGACATCGCTACGGCGACACGGTCGGACCGTCGATCCGGTCGGCTGGCGCGAAGGGGGTCCCGGGCATGGTCGCGGAGCAGCAGCGCCGGGGCAGAGACCGCGCCTTCAGCCTGATCCTCGCGAGCAAACTGAGGCCTCCCGCGGTCGCCGCCGGCTCGCTCCAGCGACCGCGGCTCCTCGAACAGCTGAACGGCGGCACCCCACTGACCGCAACGATCCTCGCCGCCCCGGCCGGCTACGGCAAAACCGTCCTGGCCTGCCAGTGGCTGGAGCAGACCCGGATGCCCTCCGCCTGGCTGTCCCTCGAGCCCGGCGACGGTGAACTCCCCCTCTTCCTGGGCTATCTCACCGCGGCCGTGCGGGCCGTCTTCCCCCGCGCATTGCCCCAAACCGAGAGCCGGGCGCCGCAGAGACTGACGGAGCGGGAGCTGACGACGCTCCTGCTCAATGAGCTGGAGGTGCTCCCGGCCCGCCTGGCGCTGGTCCTGGACGACTACCACCTGGTCGCGTCAGCGCCGGTGAACCGCCTCTTCGAGTCGATTCTGCGGCATCCGCCCCGCGGCCTTCATCCGGTCTTCCTGACCCGCTTCGATCCCCTCCTGTCCCTCGACGAGCTGCGACCGCACGGGGAACTGTCCGAAATCAGGGAGCGCGATCTGCGATTCACCCGGGAGGAGATCGAAGAGATGGTGACTCGCGAGCTGGGCGCGCCCGTGGACGCGGAACTCGCCGCGGCGGTCGAGGAGAAGACGGAGGGCTGGCCGGTCGGCCTGCGGCTCGGTCTCGCCGCCCGGCGGAACCGGGGTGACCCGGCCGCCCTGGCCTCGAGCGCGACCGGTCACTTCGATGACGAGCACATCCACCGCTTCCTGGCCTCAGAGGTGCTCGCCGCCCAGCCCGCCCAGCTACGCCGGCCCCTCCTCATGATCTCGGTCGTCGACCGTTTCTGCGCCCCTCTGTGCGACGCGCTGCTCGCGGATGGGGACCCGGACGCCGTGCACCCCACGGGACGGGAGGTGCTCGACTGGCTGTCACGGCACAATCTGTTCATCTCCCGCCTGGGCGGCGCAGGCGAGTGGTACCGCTATCACCATTTCTTCCGGGGCCTCCTCCGCGCGCAACTCGAGCAGAGCCGGGCAACGGATGTGGCCGCGCTGCGCAGGCGGGCCGGGGCCTGGCTGGCGGGCAACGGGTTTCCCGACGAGGCGCTGGACCAGCTGCTCGCCGCCGATGACCTGCGCGGCGCGGCCGAGATCGTCGTGTCCCGCGGACAGCGCCTCCTCGACGAGGGCGACTGGCCCCGGCTCGGACGGCTGCTCACCCGGTTCCCCCGCGAGCAGGCCGACCGGGACCCTCGCATCCTCAGCCTGGAAACCTGGGCGCTGATGGGAGCGGGCGGCCAGGGCCGGGTCCTGGCTAGCGCGGTCGACCGAATCGACCAACTGCTCGCGTCCGGGCCCGCTGCCACGTTCCCCGGGCAGGAGGACTCGGACCTCGGCGGAAGTCAGGACGTGCTCCGGGGCTGCCTGGCTCTCGCTGCCGGTGACGCCCGCGACGCGCTTCGGCTGGCCGAACGGGGCCTGGCCTCGCTGCCGCGGACCCGGGAACGACAAACCGCCTTCGGCCGCGCGCTCCGCATCGTGTCTCTGCAGGCCACGGGAGATTACCCCGCCGCACTCACCGCGGCCGAAGACAGCAGCCTCGATCCCGTCCTCGGCGCCAATCGGTCAAGACCGTGGGAGTTGGGTCGTGCGCACGCCGCCTGGCTCGAGGTCGATCTCCGCACCGTGCGCGCGGGGGCCGAGAACCTCCTCACCCACGGGGAGGAGGACGGGCTGCCCGACCTGGCGGCCGCCGGGCGGTACCTGCTCGGGATCGAGCGTTACGCCCGGAACGATCTGGCCGGGGCGGAGGAGATTTTGGGTCCCCTCGTGGACGACCGTGCCGGCAGCGCGTCCATCCACTTCGTGCACGGCCTGGTCGCGCTCTGTTTCACCCGGCAGGCGCTCGGGCGATCGGCTGAGGCCTGGGTCCTGGCTGAGCGGCTCGCCGGTCTGGCCGCCGAACGGGGTGAGCCGTTCCTGCTCGGCTTCGCTCAGACCGCTCAGGCGGAATTGGATCTGCACCACGGCCGTGAGCCATCTTGCGTTCGTGGGGACGTACCGGGACGTGTCGTCCGCCGAAGGCGACTTCCAGGCCGTCAGAGACTTCTACGGCGCGGGGCCGGTCGACAGGGGACCCGTCGGCGTGGGCGACCGAATCCGCTCGTTCGATGCCGCCGTGATCGCCAAGAAGGGCGACGGCACCGCGAAGCTGTACATCAGGTCCGACACCGTTCCCGCTCGGGGCAGGTCGGTCGGCACGGGATGGGGTCTGGCCACCGGACTGGCCGTTGTCCTGCTGCCCGCGATCGGCATCGGCGCCGCCGGCTGGACTGCCTATTCCGGAGCCGGACTGTCCGCCATCGCCGGCCGGGTCGCGCGGGGAATGACTCGCGCCGATCTGCAGGACCTGGGTGAGCTCCTGGATTCCGGCTTCGCCGCCCTGATCGTCGTCGCCGCAGCCGGACTACGCGGGGCCATCGAACGGGCCATCGGGCACGCCGCCACCATCGCCGTCAGACCGGTGGCGGCCGACGAGGAACGCCCGGTCCGGGCCCTGGACGAGGTCAGGGCCGCGATCACGGCCACCGGCTGATCCCGCCGTGGCTACTCCCTCGAAGAACCCTTTGGGAGGTTCACAATCCGCCGCCCCCGGCCGAAGGTGAGAGCGCAATTCTCGACGCCGAACACTTCCGTTGGGCATGAACAAGGAGGGTACTCATGAGCAGATCAGACGCATATAAGAAGAGGCAACTGGGTGGGCAATCGGAGCGGCCGCCTTCGCGGCCTTCATGATGCTCATGCTGGGCAGCTGGTGGATCATCGGCGGAATCGTCGCCCTGGTGGACGACACTTTCTACGTGGCCACGGCGAACTACATCCTCCAGTTCGACACGACGTCCTGGGGCTGGATTCACCTGATCCTGGGCATCCTGACACTGCTCGCCGGGTTCGCCATCTTCACCGGAGCCGTCTGGGCTCGCACGATCGGCGTGATCCTGGCCTTAATCGGAACGCTGGAGGCATTCGCCTGGCTGCCGCATTAGCCGTACTGGGCGATTCTGCTGATCGTCGCGAGCGTCTCCGCAATCTGGGCCCTGACCGTTCACGGTCGTGACATCGCCGTCTAGATGAGTGAGTCCTAATGGTCGTAGGCGATGAGGGATCGTTTGTTGGGTGTTCCGAGGAGCCAGTTGTGCCAGATTCCGGCGGCGAGGGCGAGTAG
>NZ_SOGW01000121.1:0-6738 GCF_004403075.1 Cryobacterium sp. TMT2-10
CCCTGCCACTCGTGGCCGGCGCCGCGGCGCGGGCATCCTTGAGGAGGTTGGTGACGGTGGCGGTGCCGACGCGTTCGGCGGCCTTCGTGGCCCACTCGGTGCGGAGGCCGGAGAGGGAGCGGGCGTGTGCTTTCGCGGGGCGGGTCTCGAGGGTGGCCTGCTGGGCGAGCTTGATCCGGGCGACCGCGTCCGGGCTGCGCCCGTGGGTGGCCCGGTAGTCCTTCTCGAGCTGGCCGACGACCTTCTTGATGTCCGCGGACCGGGTCGAGAACGCCCCCGTGAGGCGCTCGTCAACACCGGCGATCTCGACCACGGGCCGCTTGCCCGGGGTGACTTCCCGCAGCTCTGTGGCCAGGCCGAGGCGGGTGGTGACTTCGTCCATGACGCGTTGGTTGTAGAACTCCGACGCGGCCACACCCTGACGGTGGAAGAGCTTGGAATCGATCGTGCGCCACTTCCCATCGACACCCTTGACCTTGTTCGCCACGACCAGGTGATCGTGCAACTGCGGGTCACCATTCCGGGAGTCATAGTGACGAAACCGCGTCGCCACAAGGCCACCCTCGACGTCGATCTGCGCGACCCCGTTCGTACCCGCACGAGTCGCGATCGCTTCCCGCTCGAGGTAAGACACGGTGTCCAGGATCGCGATCGCCTGGGCATCTTCAATCGTCTTCCGGGTGTCCTCGTCGCCGAGACCCCAGAGCACCGACACGCTCTTCGCAGGCGAGAAGACCAGGTCGAAACCGGCGACAGCCTGCTGCGTCGGACGCGTCGCCGCCGTGATGAACCGGCCCAGCTCGTCCTTGTCCGCCGGCGGCCGGCCCTTCGCGTCGCGGAACGCCAGGACACCCTCACGTGTGCGGATCGCACGGCGGTCGGCAACGTTCGGCTCGCGCCCGTTCACCTTCGTGAAGTCGGTGTAGCCGGCAGCGATCTTCGCGGACAGGTCAGTACCGTCGGTGCTGTAGCCGTAGTAGGAACGGCCGAGCTTGGCTGCCTTCGTAGCCTCCCCCACAGTCTTGCCTTGGGCCTGCGCGTCAGCAATGATTCGTTCGGCGTCGGGGTGCAAACCCTCACCGTAGAGGGCCTTCATCTGCTCCTCCGTGACGACCCCGGAGACGCCGAGTGCGGCCAGTCCCCCGCCGACCCAGACACCTTGAGGGTTGCCATCCTCGGTGTAGTAATCGCCCAGCTCACGGCCGCTCTCACGCTTCGCATCACCGGTCGCAACTTCGTTGGTGTAGTACACATACCCGTCTCCCGCAGAGAGGATATGCATAGTCATCACTCGCTCACTTTACCTCGTCTATTACTAATGCCAGAGGTGTGACAAATACTTGTACGAAGAATGAGGATGCAGAGTGATCACGATCGAAGATTGAGATGCTCGGATATTGAAGCTGAGATCGACGGGTGACTGCAGATAGGGGCTATCGAATTGACGGAGCAGGCAGTGCACAGCTCGCAATTGAACGCGCGCCTCCCTGCGCAACCGGGCACCCTCCCCGGCGTTGGCTTTGGCGGCCAAGCATGCGCGCTGTACTCCCGCATACTGGTTCTTCCACCCACGAAAGGGGTACACGCATGGCCGATGTACGTAAGTCTGCGAAGCAGACTGCCGCCCGCTCTCGCGCACGCGAGAAAGCGGCAGAGTTCCGCGCGAAAGAAGACAAGCTCGAGCAACTCGCCACCGACTACTTCGTCGCCACTGACTCGCTCGACGAGATCGCCGCGACAGCACAGGAGGAGATCGCGGCCATCCAGGAACGCGCAGCGCAGCAGAGCACGGCCGCCCGCACATCAGCGGCGGCCGTCATCGCGTCCATGCTCGACCTCGGAACCCCCAAGGCAGAAGTAGCCGGCCGCCTAGGTCTGGCGCTGCGCGACGTCAAGAAGGCTCCTGCGCTCTGAAGCCATTGAGCTCTCGAAGCGGCCGCTAACCTGTCTGGTTTGGTTCTCTTCGCTGGAGTGGTTGGGTCCTGTCGGTCCCGCCGGAGCCTCGTCGGAGGATGCTGAGCGGTCCACCCAACTGGTGTGCGCGCAGAGTTCGCCCGATGCCTCATCGTTGCCAGGTTCCGGGACGGCGCCGCTACAACCGACGCCGTCCTCGCATCAGGATCGGCCGTGACCGTCGTCTGTGATTGCTCCGGTTGGTGAGTTGCTGGGGTGTCAAAACGCCCCCCTTGATCGTCGTCAAGGGGGGCGTTTGGGTGATCAGGCTGGGTGGTGGCTGTCTCCTTCTTGGTCTTCTTCGGCGTGTGCGGATACCCAGGTGTCGGCGGCGGTGTCGGCTCCGACGGCGCGGAGCATCCCGGCGAGGGCGTCCACTTCGGTGCAGCTCATCCGCGGGCCCACGTCACCCGCGAAGTCTGCGGCCGCGAACACGTCGACGAATCGCGTGGCCGCGGCGGTGTCAATGATGGTGGTGCTCACTGCTGGTTCTCCGGGTCTATCGAGTGGGCGCGGTGACGGTGCACAGGTTGACTCGGTGCAGGATGACCTGGGCGATATGCACAGGGCTGTAGATGTAATCGTGGAAGTGCCCGGCGACGTAGATCCCGTGAGGCACGGCAGCTTCGTTGAGGGGTTCGCCCTCGGGGGTGAATACGACGAGGTCTTTGTGGTCGCTGTCGGTGCTGATGAGGTGCTGCGCGGCCCGGTATCCGGCGGCCGTGTAGTCGCGGTGGGTGTTGATCCCGTCGCAGGAGTACCGCACGACCCGGGGCATGTCCTCGCCCTCGAACGCGACGAGCGCGGACCCTTGGGCGTCGTACCCGTCGGTCATGCCGTTGAACTTGCGGCCCTCGTACTGGTTGGTTACTGCGCTTACCTCGCGGTCGGTGGGTCCGTCGCTCCATGACACGTTCATCCATGCGGACGCGGTGCCGGTGCTCATCCGGACGCTGAACTTCACGCCGGGAAACGCGTTCTTCAACGCCACCCGAACCAACTTGGCGGTGTCCTTGGTGCTGATGTAATCCGTCATGTTCGTATCTCCTCAGTTACTCGGTGCGGTGGCGGCCTGGTCGGCCTGGATGGCTACCCAGTGGGCTAGCCGGGTCCGGAGTTCGTCAATCCGGGCGAGCTGGTCGGCGGTGCGCGCTGCAACAACTGCGGGGCGCTCGGGAGTGTGGGGTGTGGCGTATCCGTCCCAGGTCAAGAGGCGTTCGCGCCTGCGGATCGAGCTGGTGAGGTGGAATATCTTTCGCTCGACGTCACCGGGAGTGATCGTGTGTGCGGGGGTCTGTGTGTGTTCAAGCATTTTCTCTCCTCCAAATTTTTTTGCCTTTCGGCGGTTTTTCCGCCCTCATGGAGTGCTGTCGGGGTCAAGCCCCAAGGAACGGTTGCAGGCCAAAAGTTATGGAGGAGCGCAGCGGGGGAAGAAGTTTTTGCTGAAACTGTGACGACGGCTTGACGCCGGCAGCAGGCAGTGAACAATCCCCCAGACGAAAAGCAACAAAGTCACGTGCGCCGACCTGCACAGTCGGGCACCAGGGTCGGGCAGCTCGGTGGGCTGGCTGCATCGGCCACCTCGAGCTGTCGCCGCCACGCGTGTGGATAGCGTTATGCCCCCCCGTATGGGGCATTAATGACTGCTGAGGGTTGTAGCGTTGGCAGCCCGGCGACGCCCATTTCAGGGGCGCACGACCGGCTGATGCCAGCGCGTGGTGAAGCGAGTTGCGTTGCCGTCATGACTCTAGGCTGGCCACGAATGACAATTTGGGGGACAACATGAAGATCCATATCGCCGCGCCAGCGGCCGCTCTACTGTTGCTGCTGGCTATGACGGGCTGCGCTAACGAGACCGCCGGAGTTGCCGTGCCTGCAGGGCAGGCTCCGCCGCCCGCAGCGGCAGAGTCGGCGGCCGCACATGAGCTGACCGCAACTTGCGATTCTGCCTTCTCAAAGGCGGAAGCCGATCTGCACAGCATGTACAACAGCGACCTTGAGGACGACGAAGCCGCGTTTACCGCAGCGTTAGATCCCCTGTTTAGTGCGTGCGAGAGCCCCGCAGACCTCTACGCCGGAGGTGTCAAGCACCCGTTCGTTTACGGTCTGACAGACGGTGCATATCTCGACAGGATGACGCTCGAAATATATTGCGGCGGCTATGAAGCGACTCCGGCGTGCACGGGCATGGACTCGTTCCAGCCCTAAATCACGGCTCGACTGTGATGGTGGGGCCGTCAAACGGAAACACGAGCGCCTGCTCGAGCGCTAGAGGGTGGAGCGACAGACCGCACGCGAACCCTCCACCGCCGGCGTATGTGCCCTGGATATCGGCGGCAACCGGCGTCTCGATGTTCTCTGTGACCTTAACGTCGGTGAACACCGCGCCCATGCGCTCGGCGATCGCATCTGTGCAGACGCTCTCCGGAGTGCCACCGCCGGAGCACCCGGCTAGAGCAATAACGAGTGCGGCTGCACCGATCGAAGCGGGGGCACGGTGACGCGGTCGACTGCTCATTCCCGCAGCCTATCCACGCCGCAACGCAAAGAGCCTCGGTTTGTATCCCCCCTTCGGGGAAACGAGCCGGGACGGAACAATACTCCGCGTCCGACGAGTTTGGTGCGCTGCTAGCCAGTTGCGAGACAGCTCGCCCGTGCTCAGCAGACCGGTGGCTGCGGACGAACCGGATGCTCTGCTCGGAGCGCAGCACAGATCTGAAACAAGGACGCGACGAGCAGGTCTTGTGAGTGTCAGAGCCCAGACCTACACTCCCTATATCGAATAAACGTTCGATATCAGGGGGGCTGGAGGTACGCATTGGGACAGAGCTTCCCGCACCTCCACGTCGCCTCCGCATACTCGCCGCACTACGGCGTGACCATGCCCGATGCCCTCGTCGACCAGGCGGCAGCCGCCGGCGCGGACTTCCTCGCCCTCACCGACCGGGATGGGCTGTACGGGGCGGTGAAACACGTGCGCGCGTGCGCAACTGCAGGGATCCGCCCGGGCCTCGGCGCGGATCTGGCCGTCCACGACGATGAGCACCGGCCGCTCGGCCGGGTGACCCTACTCGCCCACGGCGGGGACGGCCGCGGCTACGCCGCACTCTGCCGGGCCGTGAGCTCCGCCCACGAAGCAGGCCGGGTACCGAGCATCGACCGGCGCCGGCTCGCCACCTGGGCGGAAGATCGAGCCCTGACCGTGCTCCTCGGGCCACTCTCTGATGTGGGGCTCGCCGTGGAACGCCGGGACAGCACGGAGTCCGTCGCCGGGCTGCGTGCGTGGCTCCGGGTCATGCCCATCGGCTCGGTCACCCTCGAAGTCGTCTGCCACCTGGCACCGACCGGGCAACGCGGGTCCGTGGCCGCGGCCACCCGGATGCTCGGGCTCGCCGAGGACACCGGGACCCCCGCTATCCTCTCCAACGCCGTCCGCTACGGCGAGCCGAGTGACGCGACGACCGCGGACCTCGCCGACGCGACCCGCCTCCTCACCCCACTCGCCCAGCTCGAGGAACCGCAAGCGAACGGGCAAGCGTGGCTGAAAGACGGATCGCACATGCGCCAGGTCGCGCGGATGATTGTCGACGCCGGCGCCCGGAACCCCGATGCCCTAGACCAATTGCTCCGCACCACACAGGAGCTGGCGGACCGCTGCGCCCTGGACCCCGCCGCGGACATCGGACTCGGCACACCACGGATGCCGGAAGCCTCGATCATCGGCGTCGTCGGCGACCCGGTCACTGAGCGGTGGCGGCGGGCCCGGCACGGCATCGACGACCGGTACGCCGGCACCACCCTCGCCCGTGCCGCACACCTGGAACTTGCGCATGAGATGGAGACGGTCGAGCACCTCGGATTCGCCGCCTACTTCCTGACCGTCGCCCGCGTCGCGGACCGGATCCGGGGCATGGGCGTCCGGGTGCAAGCGCGGGGTTCCGGTGTCGGCTCTGTCCTCAACTATGCGCTCCGCACCTCCTCGGTCGAACCGATCGAGAACGGTCTCATCTGGGATCGGTTCCTCTCCCCCGAACGCCAGACCCTCCCCGACATCGATATCGACGTCGAATCCGCGCGCCGCCACGACATCTACCGGGAAGTGTTCCAGGTGTTCGGTGCCGACCGGGTGTCGCTGATGTCGATGACCAACGCGTACCGGGGCCGGGGTGCCGTCCGGGACGCCGGGCTCGCGCTCGGCATGCCCGAAGACCAGGTCGCAGCGATCGCCAAGCAGATGTGGCGATTCAACGCCCGCGACTTCCGCCGCGCCCTCGAGGAGAAACCCGAGCTCGCCGACCTCGCCAAGCAAGTGCGCGAGTCGCAGCAGCTGGACCAGCTGGTGGACCTCACCGCGAAGCTCGACCGGCTCCCCCGCCACATCAGCGTCCACCCGTGCGGCGTCATCCTCTCCGACACCTCCCTCCTCGACCGCACACCGGTGCAACGCTCGGGCATGGGGCTGCCGATGTCTCAGTACGACAAGCACGACATGGACCCGATGGGTCTGATCAAGCTCGACATCCTCGGCGTCCGCATGCAGTCCGCGATGGCGTACGCAATCGAGGAGCACCGGCGACTCACCGGCGAGACCATCGACCTGGACCGGGTGCCTCTCGACGACGAACCCACCTACGAAATGCTCCGCACCACCCGCACCCTCGGCGTCTTCCAACTGGAGTCGCCCGGGCGGGTGCGCCAGGCCCTCCCGTCCAGGGCGGCGAAGAGTTGATCGGCCCGCCCTTCGGCGCCCAATGAACCCGGGGTCGGGGTGATGGCGCGCTGGTT
>NZ_SOGW01000105.1:0-56138 GCF_004403075.1 Cryobacterium sp. TMT2-10
CCCTGCCACTCGTGGCCGGCGCCGCGGCGCGGGCATCCTTGAGGAGGTTGGTGACGGTGGCGGTGCCGACGCGTTCGGCGGCCTTCGTGGCCCACTCGGCGCGGAGGCCGGCGAGGGAGCGGGCGTGGGCTTTCGCGGGGCGGGTCTCGAGGGTGGCCTGCTGGGCGAGCTTGATCCGGGCGACCGCGTCCGGGCTGCGCCCGTGGGTGGCCCGGTAGTCCTTCTCGAGCTGGCCGACGACCTTCTTGATGTCCGCGGACCGGGTCGAGAACGCCCCCGTGAGGCGCTCGTCAACACCGGCGATCTCGACCACGGGCCGCTTGCCCGGGGTAACTTCCCGCAGCTCCGTTGACAAGCCCAGCCGGGTGGTGACTTCGTCCATGACGCGTTGGTTGTAGAACTCGGACGCGGCCACGCCCTGGCGGTGGAGGAGCTTGGAATCGATCGTGCGCCACTTGCCATCGACACCCTTGACCTTGTTCGCCACGACCAGGTGATCGTGCAACTGCGGGTCACCATTGCGGGAGTCGTAGTGACGGAATCGCGTCGCCACGAGGCCGCCCTCGACGTCGATCTGTGCGACGCCGTTCGTTCCTGCACGGGTCGCGATCGCTTCCCGCTCGAGGTACGACACGGTGTCCAGGATCGCGACCGCCTGGGCATCTTCAATCGTCTTCCGGGTGTCCTCGTCGCCGAGGCCCCAGAGTACGGAGACGCTCTTCGCGGGCGAGAACACCAGGTCGAATCCGGCGACCGCTTGCTGCGTCGGACGCGTCGCCGCGGTGATGAACCGGCCCAGCTCGTCCTTGTCCGCTGGGGGCCGGCCTTTCGCGTCGCGGAACGCCAGGTCGCCCTCGCGCGCACGAATCGCGCGGCGGTCGGCGACGCCGGGCTCGCGCCCGTTCACGTTGGTGAAGTCGGTGTAGCCGGCGGTGATCTTCGCGGACAGGTCTGTGCCGTCGGTGCTGTAGCCGTAGTAGGAGCGGCCGAGCTTGGCGGCCTTCGTGGCCTCAGCCACGGTCTTGCCTTGCGCCTGAGCGTCAGCGATGATGCGTTCGGCGTCGGGGTGTAGACCCTCACCGTAGAGGGCCTTCATCTGCTCCTCCGTGACGACCCCGGAAACGCCGAGTGCGGCCAGTCCCCCGCCGACCCAGACACCTTGAGGGTTGCCATCCTCGGTGTAGTAATCGCCCAGCTCACGGCCGCTCTCACGCTTCGCATCACCGGTCGCGACCTCGTTGGTGTAGTACACATACCCGTCTCCCGCAGAGAGGATATGCATAGTCATCACCCGCTCACTTTACCTCGTCTATTACTAATGCCAGAGGTGTGACAAATACTTGTACGAAGAATGAGGATGCAGGGTTGTCACGATCGAAGATTGGGATGGTTGGAAGTTGAGGCTGAGGTTGGCGGGTGACTGTAGATAGGGGCTATCGAGTTGACGGAGCAGGCAGTGCAGAACGCGCAACAGAACGCGCGCCTTCGCACGAAAGCTGGTGCCCTCTCCTGCCTTGGCTGTGGGGGACGATCATGCGCGCTGGACTCCCGCATAATTGATGCTTCACCCACGAAAGGGGTACACCAATGGCCGATGTACGTAAGTCTGCGAAGCAGACTGCCGCCCGCTCTCGCGCACGTGAGAAGGCGGCAGAGTTCCGCGCGAAGGAAGACACGCTCGAGCAGCTCGCCACCGACTACTTCGTCGCCACTGACTCGCTCGACGAGATCGACGCGACAGCTCAGGCGGAAATCGCCGCCATCCAGGAACGCGCAGCGCAGCAGAGCACGGCCGCCCGCGCGTCAGCGGCGGCCGTCATCGCCTCCATGCTCGAGCTAGGAACCCCCAAGGCAGAAGTAGCCGGCCGCCTCGGTCTGGCGCTGCGCGACGTCAAGAAGGCTCCTGCGCTCTCAAGCCATTGAGCTCTCGAAGCGGCCGCTAACCTGTCTGGTTTTGGTTCTCTTCGCTGGAGTGGCTAGGTCCTGTCGGTCCCGCTGGAGGCTCGCCGGAGAATGCTGAGCGGTCCGCCTACTTGTGTGCGCGCAGAGTCCGCCCGATGCCTCATCGTTGCCAGGTTCCGGGACGGCGCCGCTCCTACCGACGCCGTCCTCGCATCAGAATCGGCCGCAACCGTCGTCTGTAATTGCTCCGGGTGGTGTGTTTCTGGGTTGTCCAAACGCCCCCCTTGATCGTCGTCAAGGGGGGCGTTTGGTTGATCAGGCTTGGTGGTGGCTGTCTTCTTCTTGGTCTTCTTCGGCGTGTGCGGATACCCAGGTGTCGGCGGCGGTGTCGGCTCCGAGGGCGCGGAGCATCCCGACGAGGGCGTCGACTTCGGTGCAGCTCATCCGCGGGCCCACGTCGCCCGCGAAGTCTGCGGCCGCGAACACGTCGACGAATCGCGCAGCTGCTGCGGTGTCAATGGTGGTTGTGTTCATTGCTGGTTGTCCTGGTCTATCGGGTGGGCGCGGTGACGGTGCAGAGGTTGACTCGGTGCAGGATGACCTGGGCGATGTGCACGGGGCTGTAGATGTAATCGTGGAAGTGCCCGGCGACGTAGATCCCGTGGGGCACGGCGGCATTGTTGAGGGGTTCGCCCTCGGGGGTGAATGCGACGAGGTCTTTGTGGTCGCTGTCGGTGCTGATGAGGTGCTGCGCGACCCGGTATCCGGCGGCCGTGTAGTCGCGGTGGGTGTTGATCCCGTCGCAGGAGTACCGCACGACCCGGGGCATGTCCTCGCCGTCGAACGCGACGAGTGCGGACCCTTGGTCGTCGTACCCGTCGGTCATGCCGTTGAACTTGCGGCCCTCGTACTGGCTGGTGACCGCGCTCACCTCGCGGTCGGTGGGTCCGTCGCTCCATGACACGTTCATCCATGCGGACGCGGTGCCGGTACTCATCCGAACGCTGAATTTCACGCCGGGAAACGCGTTCTTGAGCGCCACCCGAACCAACTTGGCGGTGTCCTTGGTGCTGATGTAATCCGTCATGTTCGAATCTCCCTAATTGCTCAGCGCGGTGGTGGCCTGCTCGGCCTGGATCGCTACCCAGAGGGCTAGCCGGGTCTGGACTTCGTCAATCCGGGCGAGCTGGTCGGCGGTGCGCGCGGCCGCGACTGCGGGGTGCTCGGGAGTGTGGGGTGTGGCGTATCCGTCCCAATGCAGGGTGCGTTCGCGCCTGCGGATCGAGCTGGTGAGGTGGAAGATCTTCCGCTCGACGTCCGCGGGAGTGATCGGATGTGTGGGGGTCTGGATCTGTTCAAGCATTTTCTCTCCTCCAAATTTTTTTGCCTTTCGGCGGTTTTTCCGCCCTCATGGAGTGCTGTCGGGGTCAAGCCCCAAGGAACGGTTGCAGGCCAAAAGTTATGGAGGAGCGCAGCGGGGGAAGAAGTTTTTGCTGAAACTGTGACGACGGCTTGACGCCGGCAGCACGCAGTGAACAATCCCTCAGACGAAAAGCAACAAAGTTCACGTGCGCCGACCTACACAGTCGGGCACCAGGACTCCTCGTTCATCTGCGTTTTCGCACCAGACGCTTCGAACCAGCGACGCCGCCGTGCAGAGTCCGTGTCGTCACCGCGTCGGTGTCCGCCGATCACCTCAACCTCTTCGGTATCGGCTCAGGCGACGTAGATGACGCGCCCATAACCTCCGTCTGTCGTGGGAAGACCTTGTCAGTGTCAGAGCCCCGACCTACACTCCCTATATCGAATAAACGTTCGATAGCAGGGGTTGGAGGTACGGATGGAACAGAGCTTTCCGCACCTTCACGTTGCCTCCGCATACTCCCCGCATTACGGCGTGACCATGCCCGAAGCCCTCGTTGACCAGGCGGCGGCCGGCGGCGCTGACTTCCTCGCCCTGACCGACCGGGACGGGCTGTACGGGGCGGTCAAGCACGTGCGGGCGTGCGCGGCCGCGGGGATCCGGGCGGGCCTCGGCGCGGACCTGGCCGTCCACGATGATGAGCACCGGCCCCTCGGCCGGGTGACCCTGCTCGCACACGGCGCGGATGGCCGCGGGTACGCCGCGCTCTGCCGGGCCGTGAGTTCCGCGCACGAGGCAGGCCGGGTGCCGAGCATCGACCGGCGCCGTCTCGCCACCTGGGCGGAGGGACGCACCCTCACTGTGCTCCTCGGGCCGCTCTCTGATGTGGGGCTCGCGGTAGAACGCCGGGACAGCGCAGAGTCGGTCGCTGGGTTGCGCGCGTGGCTCCGCGTCATGCCGATCGGCTCGGTCACCCTCGAAGTCGTCTGCCATCTCGCACAGACCGGGCAACGCGGTTCCGTGGCCGCGGCCACCCGGATGCTCGGCCTCGCCGAGGACACCGGCACCCCCGCCATCCTCTCCAACGCCGTCCGCTACGGCGAGCCAACTGACGCGACGACCGCGGACCTCGCCGACGCCACCCGCCTCCTCACCCCACTCGCCCAACTCGAGGAACCGCAGGCAAACGGACAAGCCTGGCTGAAAGACGGGTCGCACATGCGCCAGGCCGCACGCATGGTCGTCGACGCCGGCGCCCGAAACCCCGACGCCCTCGACCAACTCCTGCGCACCACACACGAGCTGGCAGACCGATGCGCCCTCGACCCAGCCGAGGACATCGGACTCGGCACACCACGAATGCCGGAAGCCTCGATCATCGGAGTGGTCGGCGACCCGGTCGCTGAGCTCTGGCGGCGGGCCCGGCATGGCATCGACGACCGCTACGCCGGCACCACACTCGCCCGTGCCGCGCACTTGGAGCTCGCGCATGAGATGGAGACGGTCGAGCACCTCGGGTTCGCCACCTACTTCCTGACCGTCGCCCGCGTTGCCGACCTGATCCGGGGCATGGGCGTCCGGGTACAGGCACGGGGTTCCGGTGTCGGCTCCGTCCTCAACTACGCGCTTCGCACCTCCTCGGTCGAACCAATCGAAAACGGCCTCATCTGGGAACGGTTCCTCTCCCCCGAACGCCAAACCCTCCCCGACATCGATATTGACGTCGAATCCGCCCGGCGCCACGACATCTACCGGGAAGTGTTCCAGGTCTTCGGCGCCGACCGGGTGTCGCTGATGTCGATGACCAACGCGTACCGGGGCCGGGGCGCCGTCCGGGACGCCGGGCTCGCCCTGGGCATGCCGGAGGACCAGGTCGCGGCGATCGCCAAGCAGATGTGGCGGTTCAACGCCCGCGACTTCCGCCGGGCCCTCGAGGAGAAACCGGAACTCGCGGAACTCTCCCAACAGGTGCGCGAGTCGCAGCAGCTGGACCAGCTGGTGGACCTGACCGCGAAGCTCGACCGGCTCCCCCGCCACATCAGCGTGCACCCGTGCGGCGTCATCCTCTCCGACACTTCCCTCCTCGACCGGACGCCGGTGCAACGCTCGGGGATGGGGCTGCCGATGTCGCAGTACGACAAGCACGACATGGACCCCATGGGACTCATCAAGCTCGACATCCTCGGCGTCCGGATGCAGTCGGCGATGGCCTTTGCGATCGAGGAGCACCGGCGACTCACCGGCGAGACCATCGACCTGGACCGCGTGCCCCTGGACGACGCGCCCACCTACGAGATGCTCCGCACCACCCGCACCCTCGGCGTCTTCCAATTGGAGTCGCCCGGGCAGATGGAGCTGATCGGGAAGCTGCAACCGGCAGTGTTCAACGACCTGACCGTGGAGATCAGCCTGTTCCGCCCCGGACCGATGCAAGCCAACATGCCCCTCCAGTACCTGAAGGCGCGGCACGGGGAAGTCGCACCCGACCACATGCACCCCCGGTTCAAACCGTTCCTCGCCGAAACCAACGGTGTCGTTGTCTTCCACGAACAGGTGATGCGGCTCTTTGACGAGCTGACCGGCTGTGGGATGGGCAAGGCCGATGTGTTCCGCCGGCACCTCGGCAAATCCGGCGACCTCGCCGAGATCGAAGCGTACGTGCGAAAGCAGGCCGCCACCCGCGGGTTCCCCGCGCCGGTCATCGACCGGGCATGGAAGGTGCTGTCCGGGTTCGGCAGTTTCGGGTTCGCCAAAGCGCACGGTGCGGCATTCGCCCGGACCACCTATGAGAGTGCCTGGCTGAAAACGCATCACCCGGCGACGTTCTTCGCCGGGCTCCTCACCCACGACCCGGGCATGTGGCCGAAAGACCTGATCGTCGCCGAAGCCCGCAACCTGGGCGTTCCCGTCCTCGGCCTCGACGTGCAGAAGTCCGCGTTGGACTACCGGGTCGAGCAGCTGGGCGACGGGCAGCTCGCTATCCGTCTGGCCCTGCCCGAACTCGCCGGGTCCAGTGCGGTGGAGCGGCAGCGGATCGCGGAGCATCAACCGTTCTCCTCGTTGCAGGACTTCCGGGACCGGGTGCACCCGCGCCGGCGCACGTTCGAAGCCCTGGCCCGGGTCGGCGCCCTGGACTCGTTCATCGGCTACGACCGGGCCCGCCGCGGCGACCTCCTCGCCCACATCCAAGGCCTCGGCGGCAAGGCCCTGCCCGTCGGCCCCGACCAGCTCGCCTTCGACATTGATCTGCCGCTGCCCGACTTCTACCGGGCAGTCACCGCCCTTGACCTCCGCGGCCGCACCCAAACAGACGTGGAACTCCGAGACCTCGGCCTCGCCGTCAGACAGCACCAAATGACCCGGTTCTACCCACTCTTCAAAGAACTCGGCGTCACCCCCGCCTCAGAGCTCGTGAACCTGCCGGGCGGCACCGAAGTGCTCGTCGCCGGGGTCCGCCGCGCCACCCACACACCCCCAATGCGCAGCGGCAAACGCGTCGTCTTCCTCTCCCTCGACGACGGCAGCGGGCCCGTGTCCAATGTGGTGTTCTTCCACGACGCGCAAGCCTCGATCGGGGCACCCGTGTTCCGCACCCACTACGCCCTGATCCGCGGCCGAACCCGGCGCACCGGCGCCCGCGGGGTCTCAGTGACCGGCGAGCAAATGTGGGACCTGCTCGACGTAGCAGGGAAGGTCCGGACGCGTCAGGCTGCGGAGCGTGAACGGGAGCGGGTGGTTGTCGAGGCGGAGGCCGCGGACAACGTCATCCAAATGTGGAGGCGGAGGGCGTGACCTGCTCTGCAGCGAGAGATGACAAATAGTTGCGGCTGCTATTTCTTGAGACTCTCTACTTCGTTGGCGAGGTCAACGACTGCGTTGCAGAGCGCAGCGTTCATATCAGTTAGCAGGATGAGTTGGGTGGACATGTACGCGGTGGCTCCGGGCAGGTTATTCGGCGCGTTCGTCAGTGCAAAGGTCTCTGTTGCGTCGTCGAGGCGGGCGGAAAATACCTTCATGGCAGCGAGTAGGTCGGATTGAATGCTCATGAACTCACCGTATCCAGAGGTCACGCTCACACCGACATCCTGCCATGGGCCTGCTTCGACCTTCCCAACCGCCTCATGCGGCACACCTAGCCACGTGTTGGTAAGTCATGTCGGACGCAGAGCCGCACGCTGCGGAAGATGCCTGCGAGAGTGAGGCCGTCCTAAGCAAGCTGCGTGACGACATCAAGACACCCGACACCGTGACCGCTGACGCGCTGTCGATTCAAAATCGCCCCAACTCCGCGGCGTACGACATCAGCGGCACGACCACGCTTTCTTTCAAGGCTGACGTGGTTCACGATTGGAATTGCTTCGCTCAGATCGTAGACGGGAAAACCTACGCAGCGATCCGGTTCTGGGACAACGCAGCGGTGCCTGGCACGACCCAGTAGATCCTCGTTGACCGGCGGCTACAGATGCTCCACCCCTGAATGGTAGCTGGGGGCGAGGGCGGCCCCAGTACCACCAGATCGGGTGGCTGTTCGGGGCTTGTCAGCGAGATGCGTCGCGCTGGCTGATCTCTGGTTGACTTCCATCATGTTCATGGACGAAGGCCACCCAGGCTACGAGAACCAACCGGATCCCAATGATACGGTCTGGCGTTACTTGGATCTGCCTCGATTCATCTCAGTAATTCAGACGCGTCAGCTGTACTTCAGTCAGTCATCGATGATGAAAGACAAGTGGGAAGGCGCCGTTGCTGGCCACGACGTTCACGCCAGAGTTGACGCCAGATTGATGAGCATGTTCAACGCCCGTCAAACGCATTACCTGAACTGCTGGTACGTATCGAAGTTCGAATCCGCTGGGATGTGGGATCTCTACCAGCACGGTTCTCAAGGAGTCGCGATTAGATCGACTTGGGGACGGCTTACCGACTCCATAACGTCGCAGTACCCGATCCATGGTGGGCTTGTGAAGTACATCGAATACGACAAAAGGACATTCAATATGGTCCAGAATGTCGGAACTTCCTTTATGTACAAGCGCCGGCAGTTTGATCACGAACGTGAAGCTCGGCTCGTACTGTGGTCCGATGATTCAGGCGGCCCGTCGCTTTGGGCGAGGACGCAGGATCAGAGCGCGATGGTGCGTGTGGACAAGACGGATCCTCCCGGTTATGGCATCGACGTCGATCTCAGCATCTTGGTCGATGCCCTGGTCGTCGCGCCCGACGCCCCGCCTTGGTACCTGTCTTTGATCAAAGGCCTCGTCGGCCAATTTGGTCATGACTTGGAGATACTGCCCTCGGAGCTTGATCAAACACCGATCGGCGCTTCAGTGGGGCGCAGTTAGCGGGTCCGACCGACGTCTAGCACGAGGTAGTCGGCGGGCACCGCAGTGTGCTACTTCCACTCCAGATGAGGGGCCTCTATATCTACAACCGGATCCACCCACGTGATCGGGGGAACGATGACGGCGTCCATGTCCATATGCTCTTTCAGTAGGTGCAGCAGATGGCCACCTTCAAGAAGCTCCAGAGGCTTGTTCTTGGCGAATTCAAAGCTTGATTTCCCGTACCCGGACGTCGTTATGAGCAGCCCTTTGCTAGCGCCCTCATTCATGACGGTGCCGTAAAGGTCACGAACCGCGGACACGCCCACTGTGTTCTTGTAACGTTTTGCCTGAATGATTATCTTCCCTCCGAAAATGGGTCTGGAGTCGTACGCGATGGCGTCAACGCCGCCATCGCGCGACGCCTGCGTTTGATGTGTGTCGAGGCCGATCTTTGTAAACAGATTCTGGATTAGCGACTCAAACTCGTTCGGCGTGAGGTCCATAAGGTTCGGGCGAGAGTCCAGGCGCGATGCAATATCAACCGCAGCGACAATGCGGGCGTCCTCCTTGTCAAAAGCGATGATGGGGCGCACCGGCACAAGATCATTCGTTCCGCGTGGAACGACTGCGCCGAGGGCTTTCACACATTCCAACGGGTCTACCCGGTCGAGGTTGAGCCCTTCAAACACCTCTCGCTCTACCTGGATACTCAGCACGCAGAACCGCTTCTCATGACCGGTCGCTCGGTCAACCTCATCGACCATTACGTTGAGCAAAACAGTGTCAGCCAGTTCGACCCCGTCACACACGACAATGGCCGCCAAGGCAGCTAGAGCCAACTCCGCAATGCCATTCACATACAGTTCATTCACGATCTTTGGCGCGCGCTGCTTGGGTTTCGGAAGAGGGCCACTGAAATGGGTCGGCATCATGACACGCGAAATTGCCTCGTCAAGCGATGGAGCTGTGACGACAGCTCGTAGAAGTCGCGATTCAGGAGTGAGCTGTGCAACGACTCCCGTTAATGGCAGCCCGGCCATCGTCATTAAATCTTGAAGGTCATCCAAGCTCGGCTCGGTCACTCCGTCGAGCCGCCGAAGAGCCACCCTGAGGTAGCCGTGCATATCGTCACGCAGTATTCGCGCTTCTTCTCGTTCCTCGTCCACTGTTTGCTTGAACCTCTCTAGCCAGCGTGCAATCTGGTCCTCGTCGTCGTGACTGACATTCCCTTGTACTCGTTCCCATTGATCGACGGCCCAGGCCGAGTGGAGCCGGCGGTCTTCGAGATTTGCTCGCCGCCAGGTGTCTTCGAAGAATTCGGTACCGTCCATAAATGGCAGGAAGGAAGCACCGTCGAACCAGGGGCCCGATGAGTTTGAAAATTCCGAGGCCACATAGTGACGACCGTCACGGCGCAGGGTAACGGTGAAGGGATGATCGGCGTCGCGATTCCGCACTGAACCATTCTGGATGAAATCCACGGACCCATCGCGATACTCAATCCACGGACCTGAGCTCGGCATTCGCCCGTCGTAACCGCCGACAGACCCGCTGCCCCAGTAGCGCGTCCCATTACCCAGGACAACTGAGGGTCCATATTCGCGGAAGAATTCATTGTTGTTTTGGATCACATAGAACGACGGGGTGTAACAGGATTCTGTCCCGCGCCCAGGAACGACTTGGTGCCACTCCCGAAGGCCGTCGGATCCGATCACAGCGGGACCGCCAACTCTGTGTCGCCGGTTCTGGGAGAACCATTCCTCGGTGCCGTCCTCCCACCGGATTGCCGGACCGTCAAAACGATTCAGAAGACCATGGGTGTACCAGAACTCAGCCAACTGCCACTTGCCCAACGGGCTCTCAGCTCCCGCACGCCGTGGCGGGATGTGACGATACGTGTCTGCAGTTCCTCGGTAATGCTTGGTGATACGGGCGGGCCCATCATCCCGGTGGGGCATGCCATCCCAATACCACCACTCCATGCCTCCACCGGAACGCGCGGGGCCGTCAAGGCGGTGCCGTTTCCCGCTTCGAAGATAGGACACCCTGCCTTCCGGCGAAAACTGGATTTCGTCGTAGTCGCCAATCGGATCGATGAACGGCAACAGGCATGAGGTTTCGTCCATGGTCCTCATCTGGGTAGTCACATTCGAAGGCTACCGACCCAACTGCTCTGGCAGAGCCGGAATCCGACCCACAATCGTCCGAATCTGAGATCAGCTGAGTCTCCGACCAGGCCACAAAAAGCCGCCGAAGAGCGTCAACCGCTTACCCTCCGTTCCGCAAACGCATGCGGCAATTCGCGCCTTCGAGTACGGAAAACGACACGAGAATCGCCTCAGGTCGAGATTCTGGGGTTTCGTGCACGGCGCCGAATCGGCGGCTTGAGACGTCTCGCATCCCGTTTAGGTGTAAGAAACACCTTGAATTCGATCCGGACGTTCCGACTAATGCAGTTTGAAGTCGGTCGGCGAGTCCAGCACTCGGTTGGCATCTCGCCGTCTGTCTTTCACCCCCGCGTACAAGGTCTCGTGCCCTGACGAAGACCGGAAAATCCAACCTTGAGAAATGAGTTCTTCGACGACGCCGGGAACCATTGGCCGATCATTGAGGCTGAGCCCCCGGCTTAGGGCGCCTTCCTTTCGAGCTGAGCCCCGCTGGCCAAAGATTTTCTTCAGGATCGACAGGGCAATCCGGGACTCACGGTCAATGCTGAGGGTCATGATTCCTGCTGTCGTCTGCGTGGCGACACTGAACCGATCAATTTCACAGTTTGCAAAGTGCGGAGCCAACCAGTCCGGCAGGGATGCAACACCGTCGACAAACCCAATGAGCGCCTTCTCGAAGTGGGGAACGGAGCTTTGTTCGTCGAGGCCGCTCAGATCTAGGCGCTCGATAACGCAATTCTGGAGAGTGCTCGACCGGAACATAGGGTGGTCGCTGAGTACCAGCTGCTCGAAGTAGACGCCGGACACCAGGTAGGGCTTCGTTAGCTTCCTGCCATCCCAGGGCAATTCCACTGCCAACCGAATGAGATCGGCCATGACAGCGTCAAATTGATCTGCTTTTTCCCGCGCGGCTAGGGCCGCGAGTGTCGTCCCGATCGAGAGATCGAGGTCGAGAAGAACTCCGGCTGCTACCTCTATCGCCAAATCACTGGCTGCCGAGGCCCAAGATGCCACCGATCCAAGAGGATGAAGTTCCTCAAATGGATCGACCGCGTAGGCGGCTAAGTCGAGACCGTACGCCGTGTCTGCCATGTCTCGATCGGCAAATTTGCGGATTTCCGATTCGTTGTTTGGGTCAGCCACGGCAAGGCCGGGCAGTCGTAACAACAGTTGGACACCCTCTTCGTCAGGTTGTCGCCCGTTCACGGCCACGAATGCTGAGCGCAGCATATCCATGTCGATTGGACCGGTTACGTCTGTGCTGGATCGCGCGAGGGTTGCTACGCGCGAGACGATGTTCCTGATCGTTTCGGGGCGTACGGCCGAAAACATCTGTGCTTCTCTTTCGCAAATTGCATCTATGAAGCGTCGCCAACCATCTGATCGTGAAACCGAGCCGGCGACGCCCTCTGCGTTACTGGCGTCAATGGAGATCAGGTAGCCGAGAAGCAAGGGCCGCATGGGAACCCAGTCGGGGACCGACCATTCGACACCTGCTTGTCGAAGGAATTCATGAAGTTGAGCCTCGTCGAAGTCCGGCACACTGAATTGATCGAGCATCGAAAAGCCAAGGGCCGACACCATTTCCGGTTGACCGGAAAAATAGTGCGACCGCCCGGCGACGATAATGCTGGCATGCGCAGGCGTCTCGCTGACCAATCGCCTAATGGGGCTCAGAGCTTCCCAGCGCACGGTACGAAGGTCAACAGCTCCGCCGAGCCACCTGCTGGGAACTATCTCGTCGAACCCGTCCAGGAGGAGTACGCACGAACCAGCCCGCCATGCCGAGATAAGACCGTCGGCGTGCTCAAAACCGATTTCTTCAGCATGTCGCCGCAGGATTTCGGCGGGAGTTCTGAGTCCGGCGCAGTCGCGCAAGTTGATGTGGACTGGGAAAGGCGTCAACTTTCCACTTTTGAAGTGTGACTTTCTGAGCTGTCCGTACAGCTCGCGTAGAGTGTGGCTCTTGCCCACGCCATAGTTCCCCACCAGAAGGGCCCGGCCACCTTGCTGCAGGCGGTTTGTCATGGCCCCGAGAGTGATGGAGCCGTTTGCTCCAGGGCCGACGAGTTCTACGGGGACATTCCGAGCAGTCCCATCGAGCTTGGATTTGTAGCTGATACTGCCAAAGGGAGCGTTGCCTCGAGCCTGCAAGTACATCTCGGAGTTGCAGATTCGTTGGTGCAAGACGGCAATGCTTATGGCGTGAATTCGCTCGCCGCGGGACTTGGCAATAGCCGCAACGGCGGATCTCTGCTCCGCCGTTGGCTCGTCCCTAGTTACAAACCAGCCCGTTCTTGACTTAAGCGCGTTGTCCGAGGTCCCACCCACCGCAGCGAGGAGCTCGGCGAGCTTCTCGCCATCGTGAATTGCCTTGTCTTTCTTGCCGAGGGTCGTGAATTCGTAGGTGTGAATCTCTTCATGGTTCACGAAGAGACCGTCTCGCTCCCGCCCCCGGAACATGACGGCTCCCTGAACACCCATTGGGTCATGAAGTGCGCGCGCGAGCGCTAGACCCCTCAGCTCGAAGTCTGGCCCAGACTCGAATGGCGTGATTGACACTTTGTCCCCCTCAATCGCAGCCAGATCATCAGTGACAAGGCCGCCTCATTTCTATCGGCTTCCGTGATCCGAAGCGAGTTCAACGATAAGCGACCCGCTGATTGGTGAACCATGGCAGTGCACTCTTCGAGTAGTCCTGTTGCTGGCCTCATCGAAGGAGGGCTGCGGCGAGTGAATGGGGACGAATTCTGAGTCTCATATCCCTAGGGATTTAAGGCGTCTCACGACTCTCATTTTTCGCCTTTGCGGATCGCCGGAATTTCGCGGCGTGGCGAGTCCCATATCTACGTCGCACAACCTCTTCGCCCGATATCGGTACTCATCGATAGTAAAGAGGCGCCCAAGAACCGAGCGAGGAAGCTGGCCGTCGCGCCAGCGGCCCGCTAAGTGGGAGAAAGTCGACAGTGCTGGCCGCTGGTCCTGCGCGGGTAGATCGGTGAAGCACGCCGCCTGGCCGCGTTGTGTGAGACTGCTTCTCAGGTCTGAATATCTGAATAAGGGAGTGTGATGAACGGCGAGCTCGTTTTCACCGTCAAGGGGGCGACAGCCATCGCTGCAACACCGATAGGTCTAGCCCAAGCCGGCCTGCGGGAAAGACAGCACCTCCAGGAATGGGTCATCGCACATCCAGAGGTCCTTGGCTCCTCCATCAAGATTGTGGCGTTTGAGTTCGGCAGCTGGACAGGTCACATGGGGGTAAAGGAACACGACCGTCTCGACGTCCTGGCGCTGGACGGTGACGGTCATCTCCTTGTGGTGGAGCTCAAACGAGACAAAGCCCCCGACACCGTCGAGATGCAAGCGCTCAAGTACGCGGCGCTAGTCTCGCGGTTCACTCGAGACGACCTTGATAGGGTCCACGCGCGCTATCGCACTCAGACCTCTGGTCAAGAGGTATCCGCGAGCGACGCGGCAGCCGAGCTCGACGCTTGGGCCGAAATCACCGAGGACTCGCTTCGGCTGCCGAAGATCGTTCTCATGGCGACCGATTTCCCCCAAACCGTCACGGCGACCGTCGTCTTCCTGCACCAGCAGCTGGGACTCGACATCAAGCTATTGGTTTTCCAGGCGTATCAAACTTCCAATGATGTTCTCGTCACCGTCTCGCAGCACTACCCGCCGCCTGGGATTGAAGAATTCGTTCTCTCCCCAGAAGTCAACGAGGCGCAGAAAGCGAAAACCGGCAAACACAACAGGCAGCGCGAAGCCAACACCGTCGCGCGTTTGATTGGCGCCGAAGTACTCGAACAAGGCGAACGGTTTCGGTTCCATTCAACTCCGGAAATTCTGGCCACGCTCGAAGAGTGGTTTGCAGACGAGCCCGGACGCGGGTACGCAACCTGGCAGGAAGACTCTTCGTCCCCATTGGTCTGGCAGGCCGACGACCAGCCATACTCTCCGACCGGGCTAGCCCGACTCATCCTCGAGAAGGGAGCAGGCAAGATCGTCGTCGCTCTCCAGGGACCCGCCTACTGGGTCAACGAAGCTGGCGAAAGCTTGGTCGACATCGCCAACAACCTGCCTGAGCAGGAAGAGGTACCAGTCGAAACTCACACCGACCGGATGAGTGCGGCGCTGCTCCCGCTCTGGGAAGACCTCGACGCGAGCATTCTCGCCCTCGGTCCCGAGGTATCACGTCGCTCGCGAGTGCGCGGCCTGAAGTATTACGGCAAGCGCAAGCTCTGCGATGTCACCGTCCACGGTGACCACCTGAGCGTCTACGTCCAAGGACTCAATATCAAGGAGTATCCCGCCACACCATCGAACACGATCGTTAGCGGGCGGCCCCAGTACATCCATGCGCAATTGAAGACCGCAGCTGATCATCACGAGATCCTCGGTCTTCTCCAGAAGGGACTCACCTCACAAGCGACCTAATGGCGCGAAGCCGAAGATCGAGGATTCCTTCCTCACGCGAATCACGGCACCAACAGCATGGCATGGCTGGTCAGAGAAGAGCGTTTCAGACCTCAGCCCGGAGGTATGAAAGGAATATCTACACCACGGGGATGCGCGCAATTACTGCATCGATGTTTGCCCGATTTGCCCGAACCCAATGGTCAGTCCGAGCAAAGTGGGCTCACGATTCAATTCGTGCTGTGTGGGGTGCCATTGAAACGAGTAGCCAGCCAGCTCTAGAGCAATGAGTCCCTCAGCTGCATCGATTCCGATATCAAGATCAAGAATTCGCGGTTCAGCATTCTTGCCAGTGGGGTCCGCGAAACTGCAGTGGGCCGCGGTAAGAATTTCACGGAGACTCTCGGCTTCGGCCACATCTTTTGCCCAAATCCATGTGGCACGGGAGCTTGTAGATATTTCGAGTCTCATCTTCGAACCGTACGCCATGTGAACGAAAAGTCATGGCCACCGTCGGGCGACCAGCTTGTCGCTGTTGCGGGCGATTCTAACGAGCAGCGGCAGTGACCTGTCGGTACCCAAGCGACTACCCCCGGCGCTCGTCATTCATGACAAAGTTCCTGATCGTTCTGTTCAGCAGTACCCAAACCTTACGGTTTTCGTTCTCAGTGAATTCGTGCCGCTGATTGAACAGATCAAGCAGGAACTTATAGTCGTTGGTCCCGTTCGACCGATTGAACCCGTTCGGAGGAAACGCCCCGTTTTCCCGCAGATCGGCAAGCAACGCTCGCGAGAAATAGTCGCCAGTGAGATGCAGACACCCGCACCTACTGGTCAATCCGCCGCACTCGATCGCCCAGGCCCACTGCCTCCCAGTACCCTGATCCCATGGCGCATGGTCGGGCGACGTTAGCCGAATTCCAAGAAGGGGAAACGCGACTCATCTACGCTCGGCGACGCCAAGGCGATGCGACACTCTTTGAACTCGTAAATGGCACGGCCGCGACCATTCGAAGCTGGGCGAAAGAGAACCTTCTCTGCCCGGTTGATGGTTGCGAATCGCCGGCGCTCACAACTGTGAATCGAGGAGTCCGTGCGCGAGACGGCTTCAAACATCTGGTGCGAACCGACGACCACGGACCTGAGTCGCTCTTCCATATCGAAGCGAAAGGTCACATTGCGGATTGGCTACGCCGTCGGTATCCACAAGTAATTGTGCGTGAGGAAGAGCCGTCGAACAAGAATCGGGACCGCGTCGCGGACATCATGGCCACGGCCCTGAACGGCGACCGGATCGCGATCGAAATCCAGTACTCGTACCTTGAGCCCGCGATCTGGCTGAAGCGACACGAATCGTACCGGGATCAGAAGATCCTCGACGTTTGGCTATTCGGCCATCATGGGGATCAGCTGACCCGCGTTCGCGGCACCGAGGACCAGGTTGTCCTCAGTCCTACGCATGAGTTGGTGCTCAGCTGGTCGAGTCGTCCAATATCTTCACGACCCCAGACTGTACGGAGGTCAGCGGCCTGCTCCGCTTCTCGTCCGCGGTGTCCCTTGAACGGCGGGTTGCCGACGACGATTGTGTTCACAGTCGGATTAAGAATGTCCCGCCAGTTCGTACGAAGCGCGTTGCCAACGTGGATTGTGTCAATAGTGCCAAGCGGAAGGGAATCCGGCGCCATGCCGAGCTCAAGGGACATCGCCTGGTTCGCTTGATGGTCAGCGAGGTGCAGCGCGGTCGAAGCGATTCGGGCCGGCCATTCCTCGATTTCAATTCCGAAGAAATGCTCTGGCCGGACGACGAGGTCGTCGCGGGTGAAAAACATCGTCGGAACTTCGGTGGTGTCGCCCAGTTCCCGGAGACGAATGAGGACAGCGAGATCGAGCGCTCGGAGCTCCCGGTAGCTCAGAAGGAGGAAGTTTCCGCATCCCGCTGCTGGGTCGATAAGGCGTATCTGACCGAGGTGGGCACGAAATTTCTTCAGCCCCTGGACGCTGTGCTGCTCATCTGCGAATCGGGTTTTGAGGTCGTCGAGGAATAGTGGGCCGAGGGTCTTGAGGATGTTCGTCTCGGTCGTGTAATGCTCACCAAGCTGGCGTCGAGATTTCTTGTCCTTCACTGCCTGGAACAACGACCCGAAGATAGCCGGGCTGATGTCAGCCCAGTTGAACCGGCACGCGTCGAGGAGCTTGGAACGCATCTCGGAGTCGAACGCAGGGATGCTGATGGTCTCCGCGAAAACGCCGCCGTTGGCATACGGAAGTTTCTGCAGAGCTTCATCGAGATGCCCAGGTTTGATCTTCTGATTAAGCACTTGGAAGAACATCGCAATCTGCGGGCCGAGGTCGGAGCCGTCGTCCCTAGTCCGGTCCTCGATGAATTCCGTGAACAGGTCGCGATCCCAGAGACCCGAGTCGTCGGCATACATGCAGAACAGTATCCGGACGAGGAAGACTGACGCCTCATGGTCGGGGTAGCCGGATTTCTCAAGCGTCTCGTACAGAGAGGCCATGACGCGCGCCGCCTTGATAGATGCGGCCTCTTGCTCCACGGATCCGAACGAACGAGTTTGGTAACCGGCGAGGAACGCCAGGGCTTCCGCCTTCACTGGCAGGCCGGTCAACGCAAACTCCTGGACAGCACCCTCTGTCCGATCGTGAAGGTCGAGGATTCGAAACTGCCGGAAGTCGCTCGTGATTACCCACCGTGGGGCTTCCGCGTCGGTGAGATCGTCGATGTAGTCCAACGCTTGCCGTTCAGCTTCCTCGAGGTTCTTGCCGGCGGACTTCATCTCCACGAGACACAGACCAGGGACAAGAGCGTCGATGTAACCGCCGTTACCAGTCGAGGACCTCTTCGCCCGCCGTTCGTAGGAGGCGGCTTTCGTCTCCGTGATGCCGTACACGCCGAGGAGGTCACGGACGAACGACTGCGCCTGCTGCCGCTCCTCGCCTGGTTCATCCTTCCACTCGGACACGAACTTTCCCGCACGCTTGCGAATCTCGTTCAGAGACCTTGTCGCCACCCCGACACCGACCTTTCTTTTTGCCGACCGGTTCCGCGAATAATAGTCCCTGGTCGTTTCAGCATTTATGACGACCGTACCGTGTCCCCTCGCCCCTGCCGGACAGGTTGTCAGTACCCAAGCCCAGGCCAAAACCGAATCTCGGCGCAGCATCCGGACCGCTGGTTGTGGGGCTTCTTGGACCGCTATCGGAAGTTCTTCTTCGAGTCCGTTTCATTGGGGTGTCCGGTGGCCGCTTTCGTGATGTACACGCGTCCTGGCTTCTTCGCCTTGACGTTGGGCTCATCGACGGCGTACCAGAGGCGAGCACCATCGGTCACTTTGTACTGCCACTGCGGGAGGGCTACACCGTCGATAAGGACTGTCTCGAGATCTCCTCGCAGTCTGTAGCAGCGATCAGGGTCGTACTTCGCGGGATGTGCGGTGAGATAGTCGAAGGCGTCCGCCAGGGCATTCTTCGCGGTGGACTTCAGATCAGTCCACCCGCGTTCGGCAGCGACACTGCCAAAGAAGATTTCGTACTCGGTGCCTTTTACAGGTCGCGGAACCGGGGTGCCGCGTTTCCCCGCCATCTACGGGCGATTAACGCGGACAGGAGCAGCCGGCAGCTCGATGGGCTCGACAGGTCGCATACCCATCGCGTAAGCCAGGGCCGTTTCCTTCCACTCCTGCTGCGCGCGCAGCAGCCGCTCAAACGTTCCCAGCTCACTGGCGGCATAGAGCAGCTGCTCGATCTCGGCCGCGTACGCGCTCAGCTCCCCCGGGGTGAACTCCCCCGTCCACGCGAACAGGTCGGTCAGCGCCGCCGCGACGTCGCCCTTGTTCCGGCCGATCGCACGGATCAGACGACTCGAGAGCGCTACACCGTTCTCGAGGACATCGAGATCGTGACCGCGAAGGATCACGAGATCGTCACCGTCACGGCGCGTGATCCGAACCTGGCCCTCGTCGATGTGGGCCAGAACCTCCTTGGGCTTGCGCAGAAGGTCAGTGAAAGTCGCAGTACTCATATCGACACAGTACATCAGATAAACATCTGATTGAAGGGCTGGGGAGATTGATGCCGGCCTACGAAGTTACGAACTTACAGAGTTACGAAGTTGATCCTCTGTACTTCCAGCGAGCTTGTCGGCCCTGGCCAACAGCAGGTCTACGGCTATGCGAATGAGCGTGTTGTCTGTGATGCGCTCCCCGCCGTCTGTCTTGTTGCGGTTGATTTGGCGAGCCTTGGCCGCGAGGGCATCCATCTGATCGCCGCGCAGGCGTGTCTCTTTCCGAACGAAGGAAAGATAGTGGGCGCCTCCCCCGACGTCAGACGCCCCGATTGGTTCTTTCTGCTTAGTTACCACACGGGTCGCCCGCGCAGGAGTAGGAACAGGCTCGGGTTCTGTTGCCGGTGCTGGTGCCGGTTCAGTCGGAACGGGCACCTGAACGACTGCCTGTACCGCTTCCGGTTTTGGATCGCCAAGCAGCTGGGTGAGTTTCGTCCTCGCCATCACTTGCCTCCCTTGGTGTTGGCCCAGTAGGAAACGAGCTCGAGGGCAACTCGTCGGTAGTCCTCGCGCGCCTTGCTGGCGATTCTGGAGTCACCGTCTGCGTATTGGGTTACAACACGGCCCTCAATGGGAGCCATCTTGTGGATCTTGTAGTCGCGAATTGCCGCTTCGAATCGGGCAAAGCCAGCTCCATCCAACAGCCCCTGGGCATCAACCAGGTCCGACGGAACGCGCGGGTCGACCCGATTGACCAGAACCCGATAGTTCACCCCTGCCGGCAGGACGACCTCATTAATCGTTGCCATCAGCGGAGCAAAAGCGAGCGGAGATGGCTCAGTGGGCAGGATAACAAAGTCGGACTCCCCAAGAACCGTAGAGAGCACGTCTCGGCCTTCAAGAGAACCTGGGGTATCCACGAAGACAACGTCGTAGGGCAGCTCACGCAGCCGGGCGAGATTTCTCGGGTCAGTGTCGTCGGCGACATCGAACGGAAGGCTGTCCCCCGCCCTGTCGGCCCACCACGCGGATGATCCCTGCGGGTCCACGTCGACAACCAAGACCCGGGAGTTCTCAGCGCAGACGCTCGCGAGGTTCATTACTGTTGTTGTCTTGCCGGCGCCGCCTTTTTGGTTGGCTATTGAGACAATGCGCATTCGATCTCCAGTCTGTAACTCTGTAAGTTCCAGATTCCGTAAGTTACGAAGTTCGGTTGTTACTAAGTCTGTTAGTTCGAAAGTACCAGAGTCCGGAACCTACAGACTCATTCAGCTTGCGCGTGTTGCACTTACAAACTTCCGGAGTAACGAACTTCCGACATAACAGACTCACGAAGTTACAGACTTACGAAGTCAATATCTGAGGAAGTTCCCGCCGAACATGTATAGGGGCCGGACATAGCGGAGTTAGGACGTTACAGAGTTCGGAAGTTACAGAGTTGCAGAGTCACGAAGTCACGAAGTCACGAAGTCACGAAGTCACGAAGTCACGAAGTTAGATACTCCAGCACGCAACCAGCTGCGGTGGATGAGTACCCACCATGGCACCGCCGGCCGCGAGGCGGGGGAGTGCCCAGGTGGAGGACACGACCGGCGGTTGCCCCGGCCACAGGCGTCGCCCGCGCCAACCCTGACATCGAGATGAGCAGTGTCCACGCATTACTGACATAGAGATGAGTCCTCACACTCACCGTCCGGGACGGACGGTGAGTGTGAGAGCCACCTCATCCAGCATTGCTTTCGTATTTCGTATTTCATTATTTTGTTACGTGTTTTGTTTTTAGTTCTGTTAGTGTGACGTTATGAGTGATCTGGTGCAGGTGGAGCAGCGTACGTGTCGGTTCCCGGGGTGTGAGCGGCCTGCTATGGCTGCGGAGGCTGGGACGGGGCGGCCGCCGGAGTATTGCAATGACGAGGGCCACAACCGGGCCGCTGCGTGGCGTGCGCGCCGCCGGTTGAGTGCGGAGCCGGCGCGGGGCCTCGAGGACGAGAAGCGTCCGGTTGATGCGGCGAGGCAGCGTGCGAGTGAGATCCGGGGTCAGGTCGCGGGGATGGTCGAGCACCTCGGCGCCCAGCTGAATGCGCTGGTCGAGGAGCTCCGCACGGTCGCGGATCCCGACGCGGCCGAGGCCCAGATCGAATCGGTCACGACCGAGGCAGCCGAGCAGGTCGCGTCGGCGTTGGCGCGGGCGACGCGGGCGGAGCAGGCGCAGCGGAAGGCGGAAGCGGAGCGGGTCGAGGCCGACGCGGCCGCCGTCGAGGCTTCCGAGCTGGCCGAGCAGCAGCAGGCAGCCCTGGCCGAGACCCACGAACAGCTGGCCGAACAGGCCCTGGTGCTGGAGCAGGTCACGGTCGAGTTGGCCGCGACCCGGAGTGCGGGGGAGGCCCGGGACTTGGCGGCGCAAGCGGAGCTGGTCGAGCTCCGCGAGCAGCTGGCCGGCGTCCAGGCGCGTTTGACCGAGACCGAGCAAGCCCGCACCGAGGCGACAGCCCGTGCGGAGGCTGCGGTCATGGCGCGGGCGGAAGCGGACGAGCGGGCCCGGGGCGCGGTCGCCCGCGCTGACGAGGAAGCGGAGCGGGCCAAGCGGGCCGAGGCTGACCTGGTCGTTGCCCGAGAGCAGGTGGACCAGCTCCGCACCGAGCGTGAAACGTCGCGCGAAGAGGTCAGTGCTCTGCGCGGCACGGTGGCGACGGTGAGTGTGGAGCGGGACGCGGCTCGGGCTGACGCTGACCGGGAGCGGGTCCACGGGGATCAGCGGGTCGCTGACCTCCGCACCAGCCAGGACCAGCAGTACGAGCAGATCCGCACCGAACTAGCCGAGGCACGCCAAGACGCCCGCGAACAGCGCACCCGCGCCGACACCGCCGAAGCACGAACCACCGCGCCCACAACCAGGAAACCAGCCTCGAAGCAGTAAACCTCTCCGCCCTCATCAGGTCGACGAGCCCGGGCGAACCACGAGCTGCCGTGGTGGGGGAGCGCGAGGGGACTCGCCCCTCGCCGCCGGCCGCAGGCCGGTGTTACGCACTCGAGTTCGTATCCGTGCGTTCGGTGGCCGCGCCGGTGGGGGAGTAGCGCGGGGTTGCCCCTCACCGGCTGGCCCGTCAGGGCCAGCCGGTGAGTCGCGGCTAGATGTTGCGGAGCATACTCACCACGGTGGGGAACGGGGACAGGCTATCGACGAGGGTGTCGACGGTCCCGGCGTCGGGCTTCTGCGCGAAAGACTCCTGGATTCGGGCGAGCTGTGCGTCGGTGAGGCCGACGGTTTCACCGTCTCCGGTGACGCTGACGGCGATGGCTGTGCCGAAGATGACCGTGCGGGAGCCGAGTCGGTGGGCGAGCACGGTCGCGGGCAGGTTCAGGGTTGACCCGTTGATGAGTCCTTCATCATCGACGAAGAGGTCGATGTCGTCCTCCAGGCCGACGACGTCGAACATCCGGCAGCCGATGGCGGCGATGATGTCCGCCCCGATGCTGGCCTCGTTCACGTCCAGGACGCTGATGGTTTCGGTCGGGTTGATCTTGACGCTGCGGATGCTGGTGGTCATGGGGTTCTCTCTCCAAGGTTGGTGAGGTGCGCGGGGTCCCGAGCTCTCTCGTGGGCAGTGGTTGTGTTGTCGTCCACCGTTTTTCTGCCCTTGGTGGCAAGAGAAATCGATTGAGAGCGGGAGTGCCGCAGTGCCCGCACTCTCGTGCGAAATAAGGGAGCTTGCGACCGCGTGCGAGAGTGCGGGTGACGCAGGCACGCAAGCGAACTACGATGATTGGCCACCAAGGGAAGAAATGTTTTAAAAAAGTCAGGCCGGCGCAGCCGGCTCCGTGTGTGTTCGGCTTCCAGGCCGGATTCACCTGGTGGGGGAGTGTGAGGGGGCAACATCCCCCTCACGGCGGCCGGCCCCGGGGCGGGCCGGCCTACGCGGCAGTTATTCGGGCCGCTGGTGCTGCTGGATCTCCGCATACGGGGCGGTATCGGTCCACGTGTAACCGGTGCTGACGCTGACGGTTTTGGGGTTGGCGCGGACGACGTCGCGCCACTGGCCGCGGATCTTCACCCGGTCACCCTTCTTGACGGTGCTGCGGTCGTAGCCGGTGGCCGTGCCGCTCTCGATCTGGGCGGCGCGCACGGCTACCCAATATGCGATCTGGTCGCGCTTCTCGGCGAGGTTCGGTGCGAGGTGGTCTGCTCGGGCCTGCTTCTGGGCGTCGGTGGCGTCGACGTAGCCGTGTGCGTCGTCGTAGCGCGGGGCGATGATGCGTCGTTCTAACTTGCGCAGCTCAGCCCCCAGAGTGTCGATGCGGTTGGCCACGGTGACGGGCCGGTAGCGGGCGTCGGTGGTGTGGGTGGCGGCGTCGGCCCTTGCCTGGGCGTGGGTGGCGTCGGCGCTGGCTTCAACTGATTTACGCATGGCGTTATCTGCTTTGGCGATCGCATTGCGGTGGCGGCCTTCGGAGTGGTGGCCAACTTTGATCGGTTCTCCTCCTTCGGGCAGGCGGTCAAGCGCGCTCCGGGCGCGGGTCCACGCGTCGTCGCTTGCGGTGCTCTTGCGGTCGGCTGTGGCGGCCAGGGCGTCGACCCGGTCGGCCTGACGTCCGATCTTTCCGGCTTCAACCTCGGCGGTCGTGCGTCGCGTGCTGTCGATGTCGGTTTCGACCTGGAATCCGGCCGCTTCCAGTGCCTCCTGGGTGCGGGTGATGGTGTGGAATTTGGGGAGGCGGTCGCGGGACTGGGGGACGAACCAGGCGCTGATGCTGCGCCCCCAACGCCAACCAACGGTCTTGAGGACGTCGGCGGTTCCGTCGCCTTTACTGGTGCCGTCGATCATGGTTCCGGCGGCGTGGCTGTGGGTGATGGTGAGCATGGTTTCTGTTTCCTCGTTTAGGCGAAGCTGTCGGCGTAGCGGGTCGCGGTGCAGGTTTCTCCGGGCTGGGTGTGTACGGCACCTTCCGAGGTGCACCCGCTGCAGGCGCACCCGTCCGCGTAGCGCTCCCTCGGGTAGGTGTTCTCGTACGGGCAATCGGACTCAGCCATGGGTTCTCTTCTCTTCGTGGACAACTGTTTTTTTGGCCTGTCTGGCAAGAGAAATCGATAGCGACCGGGAGTGCCGAAGTGCCCGCAGTGCCGGGCGAAATAAGCCCGCAGGGCGCGTCCGGCACTGCGGGTGACGCAGGCACGGAAGGGAGCTACGATGATTGGCCAGATAGGACAAAAATGCCCGGCAATCAGTGCCGCACAGCGGCTCCATATCGCTTGTGACGGCTTGGCCGTCGCGGTTTCGGAGTGATATCACTGTGATATTTCGTGGCGGGGGAGTGCGAGGGGGATTCCTCCCCCTCGCCGGCCAGCTCGGGAGCTGGCCGGCTTCCCGGTCTAGAGTGCGGCGGCTTCCTCAGCGTTCGTGACGAGCTGTGCACCGAATTCGCGGATCAGGCGGTGGCATCCGGCACTGGTCGGGGACGTGACCGGGCCGGGGACGGCGCCCACGGGGCGGGCGATGGTCATGGCGTGGGTTGCGATGTTCAACGATCCCGATCGGTAGCCAGCTTCTGTGACGACAGTTGCGCGGGCGGCGGCCGCGATCAACCGGTTTCGCATCAGGAACCGGTACCGGGTCGGGCTCTGCCCGAAGCTAATTTCGGAAGCAACCGCGCCCGTCTCAACAATCCGGGTGAGCAGAGCGTCGTGGCCCATGGGGTAGTACCGGTCGAGTCCGCCTGCCAGGTACGCGACGGTGCGCCCGCCGCTAGCCAGCGCTGCCCGGTGAGCCATTCCGTCTACCCCGTAGGCTGCACCGGAAATGATCACGTGGCCCCGGCTGACCAGGCCCGCGGTGATCTCCATGGTGACGTGTTCGCCGTACCCGGAGGAGGCTCGAGCCCCGACGACGGCTGTGTTCAGGGGGTCGGCCAGGATCTCGGTGGTACCTCGGACCCAGAGCGCGTAGGGGGCGGCGGTGCCGAGGTCGTTGAAACCTGCGGGCCAATGCGGGTGGTCCGGGGTGATCAGTTCTGCCGACCCGGTGTCTGCGGCCGCGAAAGCTGCGGCAATGTTGCCCTCGGTGGCGCGGGGCCGGGTGCGCGCGCGGAGTGTGGCCAGGTCGAGTCCTGCCGCGTCGCCGGTGCCGTGCAGGAGAACGTTCAGGGCTTCTTCCGCGCCGAGTGCGGCGATGAGGTTACCGGTGTCCCTGTCTCCGGGCTCGCTGATGATGGTCCAGATTCCGCGCGCAGCTGCGTCGGTAGTGAATAGCTGGATGGTGGGAACGTGGGTGCTGATGCTGGCGAGCGTGTTCATGGGTTCTCTTCCTCGTGGACAACTGTTTTTTTGGCCTGTCTGGCAAGAGAAATCGATAGCGACCGGGAGTGCCGAAGTGCCCGCAGTGCCGGGCGAAATAAGCCCGCAGGGCGCGTCCGACACTGCGGGTGACGCAGGCACGGGAGGGAGCTACGGTGAACCGCCAGAAAGGACAAAAATGCCCGGCAATCAGTGCCGCACAGCGGTTCCATATAGCTTCTGACGGCTTGGCCCTCGTGCTTTCAGAGTGATATCACTCTGATATCTCTGTGCCGCGCAGCGGCTCCTCTTAGGGGTTTGTGGCGGCGTGGCCGTCGTGGTTTCAGAGTGATCTCACTCTGATATCTCCGTGCCGCGTAGCGGCTCCCCTGGGGGATGGGTACGGCGGCTGCGCCGCTGTTCCTTCACGGCCCGAAGGGACGGGTGCCTGGTTGTTTTTAGGCTCTGGCTTCCGTGCCGGAGTCTGGGAACAGAAGAGGCCCGGCGTGACAGTGGGGGACTGTCACGCCGGGTCTTGGGGCGAGGTTAGTCCTGTGTGAGCGTGGCGGCGTTGGCCTCGGCTGTCTTGGTGGCTGACTTCTCGGCGACTGTGTCGATCACGATCTGTTCGACCTCGCTGAGGTTGTAGCCCCATGCGGCCAACTGCTCGAAGTAGCGGGCGTTGTGGGCGTCCGGGTAGCGCCACGTTTCCTTGCTGGTGCTGTCCTCGATGCCTGCCAGCACGATGGTCAGCGTGACGTGCTGCGCCTTGGTGGGGGAGTGCTCCACCAGTGCGGAGAGCTTGTCAGCGGACCAGTAGTTGGCCCGCTCCAATCCGAGGAGGGTGTGGGCGAGTACGTTGCCGTTCTGGTTGGCTTTGCCGACAACACTGTGGTGCACGGTCAGGCCTAGTGCGATGGCTTTGGCAGTGTCCTTGGGCAGGGTCTTGCGGCTGAGGAACTCGGCGAGCCATTCTCGGCGCACGACCTCGGCGCTGGCCCACGCCTTGTTATGGGCGATGAGGGTTTTGCGTTCGGCCTTCTCGTCGTCGGTCATCGGGCCGCTGGTGGCTCCGCTTCCGCTGGACTTTCGGAATCCGGCAGCCTTGGGGTCTTTCAGGTAGTAGCGCACGAAGGCTGTGTCGCTGCTGGCGTAGGCGTACACGTACGCGGCCCGGCCCACAGCCTCGGTGAGGTGCTCCACGGTGACCTGATCGCCGTCTGCGGTGCTCAGGTAGCTGATGCTGACGTAGTCGGTTTCGTAGGATCCACGGTCCCGATCAAGGATTTCGTAGCCGCGCTCGATCAGGTCGGCGGTCGCGGTGGCCTTGATCGATTCGATCCGGGCCTCGTCGCGGGCGCGTTGTGCTGCGTGGGCGAACTTCTCCGGGGCTGTGGTTGCTATGTCGATGAGCCCGGACACGGTTTCGTCGTCGCCTTCGAACTCGATCAGTGTGGCTGCCTGGTCAAGAGTCAGGGAGTGGCTGACGATGGCGGATGCTGCGACGGCGTTCTCTGCGACAGCGATTCCTGCATTGACTGTGGCGGGCTTGCTGCCCAGTCGCTTGGCGATCACGGCGGGGGTCAGACCCTCGAACGCGAGCTGCTGGAACGCGGCGACCCGGTCGGCGTCGGTGACGGCTTCGCGGTGGTCGTTCTCGGCCATCTGCTGCACGATTCGCTCGACGGTCGTTTCGTCAGACTGGACGATGTAGGCAGGGATGGTGGCCAGTCCGGCTTCACGGGCGGCGAGGGTGCGGCGCTGACCGGCGCGGACGATGATGTTGCCCTGGTCGTCGCAGCGGGCGAGGATCGGCGTCAGAACACCGTTTGCCTTGATGCTGGCCACGAACTCGCGGCCCAGCGCAGCCTCGGAGCGCACGTTCGCTTCCACGACGATGAGGTTGGGGTCGATGTGCTCGATGGTGCCTACGGTGGCGGTGGTGTTAGTCATTGGGTTCTCTCTCCATCAACTGATTTTTTTGCCTGTCTGGCAAGAGAAATCGATAGAGAGCGGGAGTGCCAAAGTGCAGGGTCGTGGAATACCGCAGCGCAGCGAGGATATGCCGCGAAAGCCCGCAACGCAGGCACGAAAGCGAACTACGGTGAAACGGCCAGACAGATAAAAAAATTGAAAGAAGCCGACCGCGCAGCGGTTCCCAGGCCCGCAGGGCTCACCGCAGGTGGGTTGTCCTCCCACAAGGCCACGCGTGAAACCAGCACGGTTCCAACGGCCGGCGGGGCACCGGATGAAACGCACTATCCCCACGATGGCCACCATCGCGCTACCGTGCCGGGGGAGGGCCTCCGTGACTGGTGAAGATGTTAGATACCTACGCTGAATCCGGGGGCCCTCCCCACCACCGCCAAGCATCCCCAACAGCCCAACAGCCTCAGGGCAGGGTCGCGGCTACGCTGCCTCGCCCAGGTACTGCCACCGGTTCTCCGGGTTGAGCAGCCCCGCGCCCACCAGCTCGAGCGCGGAACGGTGATCGGCCAGGTTGGTGCTGGCCCGCGGATACCGCGGCCACACCCTCTCACCCGGCGTACTCGCCTCAAACAACGGCCGGCTCGACACATGCGGGCGCCGCGGCCGAGACCTGGGCGTGGTCATCATCGTGGTCAGTTCGGCTTGCCACCACGCCCACACCTCCCGCTCGATCCGATACCGCTCAGCTCGAGCCAGCAGTGTCCCCAACACGTTGAGCTGCAGGGCTGCCTGGTTCCGAAGATCCTGCTTCGACCTCGCCCACCCATCACGGTGAACGACGAGGAGCTTGTGACGACGGAGGCGACTGAAGATCGTGGCAGTGTGCCGGGCCGTAACACCCAGGAGACGAGCTGCGGAGTCAATGGTGAGGGACGGGTGCTGGCGCAGCAGGGCGTAGAGCTTGCCGGCGAGGTGTCCCAGGCCACGGCGGGTGAAGAGGTCATGGCGTTGGTCGGTGAGTTGTTCCTCGAGCAGAGCCACGAGATGGGCGCGGGTGTTAAAAAGCTCAGCTGCAGAACGACCTGGAGACGACGGGATTCCGGGCGGGGGGCGGGGGTTATTAAGTGGTTGTGACCGGACTGTACTGGGACCTGTGGATAACGTGGAGGCTAGGCGCCATTCGGCGGCGTTGCCGTCGTCGCTCGCACTGACGCGTTCGACGTATCCGGCCTTGGCGAGGGCGGTGAGGGCGTCGGCTGCGGTGGTGCGGCCGAGGCCGCCCATCGGTCCCAGGTCCCGGATGGCGGCGGCGACCGTGCGTTTGCCGGTCTGCAGGGTCAGGTAGGCCAGGGCGCGGAGAATGGTCTGCTGGTTCGAGGACGCCTCGGTGCGGCCCCACCGGCCCGGGCTGACCAGGAAGCGGGTGAGGAGGGCTTCGACGTCGGTCACGATAGCGTCCAGCTCCGACAGGTCCTGCGGCTCCCGCACCGCCGGCAGCGGGCGCTGGAGGGCCGCGTACTGCTGTGCCTTGTCCCACTGCCGACCCAACCGGGCCCGGGCTTCGGCGGCGGCCCGGGGGCGGCGGTCGCCGCGGCCGGTGTTCTTCGTCCGGAAGTGCTCCATCCCCGGTGCGGTCTTGATGGCATGCTCGACGTCGACCAGCTGCCAGCCCGCGTTCGCGGCCGAGAGCAGGCACATGAACCCGGTCCAGCTCGGGTTGCTGCCGCCATCGATAGTGGCCATATGGGCGGTGCCGGCAGTGCTCAGGCGCCGATGCGCCTGGTGGTGTGCAGTGATGGGCCCTGACGGGGCGCTGTCTTCAGAGCGGAGAGACGGCTTCCGCGCCTCAAGCACCGCGGCCAGAGCAGCCAGGTCCGCGAGCGTGGTCGACGGGACGATCAAGCTGTTCAGGTTGCCGCGGAGGACCGTGGAGTAGCTGCCATCACGGTGCGGGGACAACGGCGGCCGCGCGGCACCCGTGACAGCGTTGAGGAGCATGCCGTGGTCCAAGCGGCGGAAATTCGCTCGCGCAGCACTGGCCACCGGGGCGACGGCGAGTTTCGGGGCTCCGCCCTGGAGGGCGAGCCAGATGTGGCGGCCACCCGTCCCCGAGGACTGGCACACGACGTGCTCGATCGAGAGCGCATCCAGGGTGCGGGAGAGAACATCGCACTCGTCGACGGCTTCCTCCATCAGCTCCGCGTCGACGCCGTGCTTGTCCTTACCGTCGAAGTCAAAGCACAGCACCCGGAACAACCCGGTCTCATCGGCCAGGTTCATCGCCCACGGTGTCGTGGGCTCAGTAGGTCCAACCCGGTGGATCAGGGGGTAACTGTTCTCGTCCAACCGCCCGTACGCGTCCCGCTTCATCACGCGCACCTGATCACGCGGACTCATCCGGCGCGTCAAAGCCCAGGCTGTCCACGCTTCAGTGGACACGCCAGACACGCCGGACACAATTCCGGGTGCATTCTGGAGTACGTGCGCTATGCTCTGGGACATAGAGAAACCTCCCGTGAGGGCTGTTGATCTGGATTAGCTCGAACCTCGGGCCGGCAAGCACAGAGGGTTTGAGCTACGAAACTTGCAGTAGCCCGTCGCGAAAGCGACGGGCTCTTTCGTTTAAGCGGCTGGGATGAGCAACTCCTCTTTGGGGTCGCGAATGAGGTCGAGGACAGGCAGTTGGCCCTGGTCCGCGAGAGTTAGGCGCAACAACGCTTCCAGGTAGATACCGGTGGACACGCCGCTTGCGGCTGCGGCTTGATTGACTTCCGCGCGGATCGCGGGGTCGACTCGTGTTTGGAACAACACCGTGGGGGTGTGGTCCCGACGAATCCTGCTTCCCTTTGCAACGGCCATGGAAACGATCTTGTCGTTAAACCCATTCAAGAGCGCGCGACGCGCGGGAGCGGCTTGATTAAAGTCTTGACTGTCCGAGGAATTCGCCAAGAGCGACGTAGAGCTCCGTGACGCGTTCCGGGATGACTGTGTAGCGCACCCACTGGCCGCTTCTGGCTTCGCTTCGCGGGGGAGTGGACTCGATGAGTCCCGCAGTCTCAAGGGCAGCCAGGTGGTTTGACGCCGTCGGCGGGGCGATGCTGAGCGCTGTTGCGACATCGGCGCGGGTGCATGGCCCGTTTTCGCGGATGTGCTTGAGGATTGCCACTCGAGCCCGATTTCCAAATGCGTCGATCGCAGCCTCCACGAGTTCATCGTGAGGGGGACGCACGTAGCGGGGCATCCTGCCATTCTGCCCGACCTCCGCCCTCTTCCATCGTTGACTCAGTCAACCCTAATCATTATATGATTAGCTTATGACGAAGTCGAGCACCACGCTGGCCCGATGCTCTCGCGCGAGGGGGGAGTTGTCAGCCCAGGACGAACTCGAGGACCTGCCCGAAGTCGCGGGTGACGAGGTCCCGCCGCGCGGTGAACTTCGTCCCCTGAGGCCGGCGCACGACCCCATCGGGGGCATCGTCCTCGATATAGCCCATACCCCGGAGATCGATCAGGGCAGCATGCACCGCGGGCCGACTCATGGTGTCACCGATGACGTCGAACAACTCGGCATAGCTGAGTGGCTTCCGGAGCAGGGCGCGGAGCACCAGGACACGGGAGGGCGCGGAAAACAGTTCCTGGAACAATGCCACCCGGTCAGGTGCATGTTTCATCATCAAATTGTCGTCACGGGCCATGCAATCAATTCTGGCGTGGATCACCCCTCTCGCACGTGCGCCACGACCGCACTCGAGTTAATGCAAACGCATCTATTTACCTGTGCAAGCTGCACCGACCCGCAGATGTCGGTGGCCGACGTTACGTTCGAAGCTCCGTGCGATCAGGCCATTCGACCCACGCCCCCAGTGATTCAGGCACGTATAACCAGACGCAAAGACGGAACACACCCCCCGTTCAGGAGGGTACAAGAGAAAAAAGACGAGAGACTAGTCGAGGCCTCGGGGGTTCCCTAATTCCCTGTGCCAGTTAGTGGAAATTCGAGAGGACATACCGCCCATGAGTGACACCGGTCGCACCGCCCCCAGCGAGGTCTTTGGAGCGGCTGACCGCGCCGGGGACTACATCGAGGAAGACACCCTCCACACGATCCCCGCGCCCCCACGACGCAAGGCCAACAACACCGCGTCCGCTCGCCGCCCAGTCCTCGAAGCACCAGCCTCCGCGCCCGCCCCGGGGGAGGCCCCTGCGATGCAGGAAGCCCCGTCGGTGCCGTCCGAAACGCCCACCGACCTAGCCAGCACCTCTGTCCTCTTTGGCGGCTCGGCCGCTGGCCTCGCGTCCGCGTCGAGCCCCCCGACCAAGGCCACCACGGGGTTCCGTGGCGCTCTGGCCCGCCTGGGACTGCCGGTCGGACCGGGCGCAGCCGAGCTGGGGGAGAGGCTCCGGACGGAACTGCAGGCCGCTCACGAGACCACGGTGCGGCAGGCGACCTGGACGCGTGCGGTCTCGGTCCTGGTGAACAACCCCAAGGGCGGAACGGGCAAGACTCCCACCGCCCTGCTCCTCGGGGGAGTGCTGGCCGCGATCCGCGGCGGATCGGTTGCGATCCTCGAAGTCTCCGACGACCCCGGCGCCCTGAACTTCCGCGCCGAGGGCAACCCCCTCCTCGGCCTCGGCGAACTGGTCCGCGACGTCGACCACGTCCAAACCGCCGGCCGCCTCGCCGGATACACCGCCCCTCAAACATCCTTCGCGTCCGTGATCGGATCTACCGGCCGCCGGGACCGCCTCACCGGAGAATCCGTTGTTGCCGTCTCCAACGTCATCGACGACTTCTACTCCATTCGCGTCATGGACTCCGGCAACGTCCCCACCTCCTCCGCATTCCGCGGCGCCGTGTCCGTCTCCGACGTCCTCGTGATCCCCGTGATGAACGCTGGCGACTCCGTCCTCGAAGCCATCCAGCTCCTCGAGGAGCTCCGGGCAGAGGGCGGGCCCTCCGCGGAGCTTGCCAACCGGGCCATCGCCATCCGCCTCACCGACGGCCGCCCCGAGAACGACACCGTCCGAGAAGAAGTCGCACGGCTCCTGAGCCAGGCGGGCGTGTCCGCCCTGCACGAGATCCCTTACGACTCCCACATTGCCGAACGCGGACAACTCACTCTCACCCGCCTCAATCCTGCAACCCGGGACGCGTTCGTGGCAGCAGCCGCCAGCGTGGTCCGGTCCCTGCAAACCGCGGTCTCCGCCGCACCCACACAGAACCGGAAGGCCTAACCCCCATGCACGACCTCCTGCTCCACGCGGCGATCGAGAACCCCCTCGACGGGATCCTGCCCGACTTCTCCTTCGGCGGCGCCGAATTCACCGCACTCTGGCAAAAACTTATCGCCGCCCTCTGGGCCATCGGCATCCTCGTCTCCATCGGTTACCTGATCTTCGGAATCGTCGCCATGGCCGGAGCCTCCGGAGACACCAACCCCAACCCACAAGCCCACGCCCAAGGACGCCGGAAAGCCGTCTGGGCCGGCATCTCCCTCGCCGCCCTCGCCGGCCTCGCCATCATCGTCGGCGCCGTCCTCTCCTTCGCCGGCTAACCCACACCACCAACGCGCACCCCAAGGAGTCCCACCATGCGAATGGTCACAGCATCCGGCCGTAGCCGCTGGCCCATCGTCATCGGGGCCGCCGCCCTCGTCGTCGCCATCAGCGGAGGCATCGCCTACACCGCCACCCGCCCTACCGCCGCACCGAACGCCGCACCAAGCACCGCGACAGCCACCCCAACGCCAACTCCAACCGGCAGCACCGGCACCGGAGATATCGGGGACGACGTCGCACCCACAGGGTGCCTCGGCGGACAGGACCGCAACGTCAACATGGTCCTGGCCGCCCAGGCAGACGCCAAACACACAAGTTACGGAGCGGTGGAGCTCGCCACCACGTTCTATCGGTGGCTGTGGCAATCCCCGAACCCAGCAGCAAATACAGCCGACGCGAACACAGTGAGTGCAGCGATCATGTCGTCCACGGCCAATGAGGAATTTAGCGACCTTGCCGCCGGTTACTCGGCGATGGCCAACACCGACATTACCTCCGGGCAAGTCCCAGCGAACACCCCATTCCACTTGTCCACCACAAACGGTCTGTGGATGATCTCGGAGGGATCCAGTGCTGACGAAGTCGAAGTGAACATCGCGGCGGGGTACGTGGTCAACGGCGAACTCAGCCCGACCAAGACGGCAGTCATCTCCCAGACGTTGGTCTGGGAGGACAACGCGTGGCACATCCAGAGCGCCGGCACTCCCGATCAGGCGAAACTCGCCGCGGGCGGCACGCGCTACACCGGCGGCTGCTGATGGCCGCAGATTGCAACAGCAACTTCTTCGTTTGCGGCGTAGAAGATGTCGCTGATGGAGTCTCGGGTGCTGTCGGCGGCGTCAACAACGCCGTGAATACAGCTGCGGGTGTGGCGGACTTTTGGTCCGACCCGGCCGGGAACTCCTTCAAGCTGTTGCAGGGAGCGGCTAAGGGCCTTTCCGATACGGTGTTGCCGGCGTTGACGCATGCGACGCTTCCAGATCTGACGGCGGATTGGTTCATTCAGGCGTACCAGGTGTCGTTTGCCTTGGCGATCTTCGTGTTCGTGGCCCTGTTGATCCCGCAGATCGTGCGCACCGCGCGCGGCCACCAGTCCGGCCGGGAGCTGGGGGAGTCCCTCACCCTCTATGGGCCCGCGTTCATCCTGGGGGCAATGTTCGGTCCCGCGCTCGGCGCGTTCCTGGTGAAGTTCTTCGGCGCCCTATCTGACTCCTTGATCGCGTGGGGCGTCACCAGCAACTCCGAAACGATCGTGGCCAAGTTCTCCACGATGCTCTCCGAGGAAGACGGGTCCGGCCTCGCCGGCGGCGCCGTCCTCGGTGTGATTCTGATGTTCTTCATGATCCTGGGCCTGCTCGTTGTGCTCCTGATGCTGATCGTTCAACTCATCACCCTGTACTTCTCCGGCGTCCTTTTCCCCCTCGGGTTCGTGTGGATCGTGGACCCCCAGAAACGAAAGTTCGGGTCAAAGATCGCGTACCTCTGGTTCGGGGTCCTGGCCTCCCACCCGCTGCTGTTCTTCCTGCTCGCGATCGCGTACAGCATGATGAGCGCCCAAGTCGATGCGTTCTCCGACACCCCCAGCCTCGCCAAAACAGTGACCCTGGTCGTGTCGATCCTGGCGTTGTTCATGGCCGGCCTCGCCCCCGTCGCCCTGACGAAGTTCGCCCCCGTGATCCCCACCGGTGGCGGCGGCGCCGCCCCCGCGGGACCGAACATCGGATCCCAGTCCATGCAGCAAGCCGACGCCAAATACAGCAACAACGGCCCCGAAAGCTCCGGCGGCGGCAGCTCCCCGTCCACAGGCAGCTCGAGCAGCAGCGGCGGAGGCAGCAGTGCAGGTGGCGCTTCGGCGGCTGGTGAGGGTGAGGCGGCGACGTCGTCGATCTCTGAGGCCGCATCCGTGGGCTCCGCTGGCGGGGCCACTGCCGGTGCTGGCGCTGCGGCAGCAGGCGGCGGTGCGGTCGCTGCCGAAGGCGGTCTCGCCGCCGCCGGCGCAGCCGAATCCGCGACCGGTGCCGGGGCTGCGATCGGTGTCCCCACGATGATCGTCGCCGGCGCCATGGCAGGTTTTGAGGCGACGAAGAAGGTCACCGATTCGGTGACCGACGCGGCCGTGTCACCGGTCGAGGACCAAGACGAACATTATGGAAAGGACTCCGTCTAGTGAGTGATACCCCGGAGTCCCACATCCGTTACCTCGGCGGCGAGTCCGGCCACCGCGGCTTCTTCGGCGGCACCGCCTCCAAAACCCGGATGATCCTCCTCACCGTGTTCATCGCCGGCGGCATGGCCGGCATGGTCCTCGGCCTCGGCCTGCCCGCCCTGATCGTGGCCGTCGCCGGGGTCGGCATCACAATGCTGACCACCGCCCGCACCCACCGCGGCACCGTCCTCGAGCGGCGCCGGAAGCGAGCCCGCGCCCGGGCCCGGAAGCGCCTTGGCACGGACGAGTTCGTGCCCTACGAGGTCGGTGCGTGGGACCAGCTCCAAGAAGCCATCCTCCGCGGCACCAAAACCGAGAAGCAGGCCGCGGAACGCGCGGCGGTGAAGATGCGGGCGAACCCGGACGGCGCCGACGGCATGGGCTGGCTCCAATACGCCTCCAACATGCCCGGCATCGCCTGGCACGCCCCGATCGGTGAGCAACCGCACCTGTCGGTCGCGTTCTCAGTTTCCGGGCAGCTGCGCGGGATGGAAACCGCCGCCGCCCTCACCCGGGCGGCGAACGCGTGGGGCAAGTTCCTGGCCCGCCGCGCCGCACCCTCCTCCCTGATCCGGAACGTGCAAACCCTCACCCGGGTTCTGCCGCCGGACTCGGCCCGGCAGCAGCAGTGGGTGAAGACCCGCCTGGAACCGGTGCAGGAAACCTGGACGGCGGAGCAGCGGGCGTCGTTTGAGGCGCAGAAGCTCTCCTATGACGAAGTGATCCGGAAGTCCAGTGCCAATGCGATGGTGCAGCGCCACTACGTGGTCGTGTCCTGGCCCCTCACCCAGCAATTCACCGACGCAGCCGCAAAATACGGTCCGGGCCGCGACGCGTGGCGGGCGTTGATGGCCGGGCAGATTCAGGCCACCGAACTGGGTTTGAACGAAGCCCGGATGGGCGACGTGCAGGCCCTGACTGCGAAGCAGACCACGGCGCTAATGTTGCACCAGCAGAACCCGCACCTGCCCATCGACCTCACCCGGAACGTCGACCCGCTCCTGTCCGGGATCGCGTCCCGTGACGAGTTCTCCGCGCACATCGTCGACGGCGTCGACCCCACCTCCCTCGTCATGACCGAGACCGGACCTGCCGCGCCGCCGGTGACGTGGTGGCACCGCACCGCGGCCATCCACGGGGAGAACCTCGCCGTTGCCGGCCGCAGCCCCCTCTGGTGTCTCGACCTCCTCATCGGGCGGGAACTGACCTTTGTCCGGTCGGTGTCCTTCCACCTGCACCTGGTTCCGGCGGGTCAGGCGAAAGCGAAAGCGCGCGCCGACGTCGTCCGCGACCTCGCCGGGGTCCTTGCCGACCAGCAGAAGGGCCGCCTCATCTCCGACGACAGCACCACCCGCATGTCCGCAGCGCAGCGCCGCTCCGCGGACCTCGCCGCCGGATCCCACCACCACGGTGTCGATTGGATCGGCTTCGTCACCATCTCCGCCCCCACCCGGGCAGACCTCGGTCATGCCTCCCGGCAGCTCGAGGAAGCCTGCGCGACCGGCCTCGGCATTGAGCACCTCGACTGGCAAGACTCCTTCCAATCCGCCGCCTCCGGCACCACCTGGCCCCTCGGCCGGGGCCTTCGCCCAGCAGGCGCGACCCTGGCAACCCGGGCCATCAACCGCCTCGCCGGCCGCACCGACAAGGAAGCCATCTCATGACCCACCCCAACCCCGCCACCCCCGCGGCTACCAACACCGCGCACGGCAAACGCACCGTTACGAAGAAGCCCTGGTACGGCACCGTCCCCGGACTGAAAATCTTCCTCACCCCGGTGGCGACGTCGCCCGTTCTCACGGGCGAAGAAGACGCAGCCGCACCCGCTGCGGGTTCTGACGCTGCGGTTTCTGACGCACCTATGTCGTCGCGGCGGCCGGTGGATGTGCCGCCGTTCGAGCGGCCCGGGTCGGTGCTGCGGGCCTCCTCTGGGGCGGCGGCGCGCGGTTGGTATGCGCCTCGCCTGGCTGGGGCGCCGTCCACGACCAGGCAGGCTGAGATCCTGAACACGGGCATCATTGGGGCGCCGACCGGGATTGACGGGGTCGTCAATGGCACCGACACGCTCTCGTCGACGATGATCAGTCACGACGCCCCCACCGCGTACAACGCGACCCCCAGGAAACTGACCTCACCCAACGTCCTCATCATCGGCACCGTCGGCTCCGGGAAGTCCTCGTTCACCAAAACGGTCATGGTCATGCGGCCCCTGCTGCTGAAGAACCACCGTGCCGTGGTGTTCGACAAGAAAGACGAGGGCGGCGAAGGCGAATACGCCGGCGTCACCCGCCGCATGGGCACCGAGCCCCTCCGCTTCGACCCCGACGGGTCCGGCACCCGCTTCAACCTGATGGACCCCCTCATCGCCCAAGGCACCGGCCTGCAAGGCCAGATGCTGCTGATCAACGCTGTCGCCCGCATCGCCCGGGGCGACACCGCCGCGACGGAGTGGGAAGAGAAAGCCACCCGGTACGCCCTGCAACTGTTGTTTGAGAAGTTCCAGGACACCCGCCGGGCCGCGACCACCACAGATCTGATGCCGTTCCTCGGGTTGGTGCCAACAGATCAAGGGCTGTCGGGGGAGGCGTCGGAGCGGTTCCACCAGGCGGGCCTGTCGATTAGGTTCGGCCTGCAGAACCTCCTCGAAACCTACGCGGGCGTCTTCGACGGCGAAACCAGCCGCCGCGTCGACCTCTCTCACAAGCTCACCACGTTCGACATTTCCCAGCTCCCCGACTCCGGCCCTGCGATCCCGACGGTGATGGCGATCGGGAACATGTGGCTGATGGGGCGGCTGCGTGAGGAGCGCGGGTTCGTGACGAACGTGATCTACGAAGAGGGCTGGCACATGATCGGCGGCCCCTCCGCCCAGCTGGTGAAGTCGAACCAGAAACTCTCCCGATCCCTGGGCATCTCCAACGTCTTCGTCATGCACAAAGGCACCGACATCCCGCCAGAGAGCCCCGGCTACACCGTCGTCCAAGAAGCCCAAACCGTGTACGCGTTCCGCCAAGACCGCCCCGAAGACGCCCGCTGGGCGCAAGAAACCTTCAACTTCGCCCCTGACACCGCCGCCACGCTCATGGGCTTGAATCCGGGGCACTGCGTGTTCAAGTACGGGTCCAACCCGGAAACCCACATCCGCCACATCCGCTCGGACTGGGAAGTGGAAGTCACCAACACCGACTCCGCCATGGCCGCCGGCAACGCCACCTCCTAGCCGTGCAGAAAGGCATACTCGGCACCGGGCTGGTGCTCCTGCTCGTGGTCCTCTTCACCGGGCTGCTGCTCGTCACCGGCGGCGGCCCCGGCACCGGGGCCTGCGCCGCGGTCGCTGCGAACCCGCAGGGCGCCGCCGACCGCACACCGGTCGCCGGGTACCAGGGCGACCAGCTCGTCAACGCCGCCCTGATCATGAACGCCGGCGCCACCGCCGGCGTCAACGTGCACGGGCAAACCATTGCCGTCATGACCGCCATGGGCGAATCCACGCTCCGCAACCTCACCTACGGCGACACCGTCGGCCCCGACTCCCGCGGCCTGTTCCAACAACGCGACACCTGGGGCACCCTGGCCGAGCGCATGAATCCCGCCCAAGCTGCGGGGTTCTTCTTCCAGCGCCTCGTCACCGTGCCGAACTGGGAGACGCTGGCGCCCACCCAGGCGGCGCACGCCGTGCAGATCAACGCCGACCCGAACCACTACACGACCTACTACGACCAGGCGCAAGAGGTCGTGACGGCTCTCACGACCGGGGACGCGGCGTGTGCGGCCGGCGTTGGCAGTGACGCCCGGGTGTTGGCGGCTGCTTTGGTGGTCAAGATCGACGCGGGAGCGATCACGGGTTTGTCGCCGGATCACCTGCGCGAGATCCGGTGGATCGCCGACGGCGAAACCCGCCCGAATTGCGGCATCGACACCCGCATTTTGCAAGTCATCACCATGGCCACGAACATGTTCGACGCAGTCGGGATCTCGGACATCAACCGGGCCTGCACCGGCCAGATCCTCGGCTCAGGCCTCTCCTCCCCGCACTCCGCGAACGGCGGCGGCCACGCCGTCGACTTCTACTCCTTCGACCGGATGCCCACCACCGGCGCCGACGCCAACGCCCTGAAGCTCCTGAAGGCGCTCAGCCCGGTCATGCCCGCCGGGTCCGGCGCCGGCCAGAACCAGTGCCGCGCCGACGCCGGCGTGACCCTGGACCTGTCGATGAAGCAATTCCGCGACGACTGCAACCACGTCCACATCGCCGTCGACCCCAACACCACCGACCCCATGAAACTCGCCAACTGATGCCCGAATCCCGTGCGCACTGCGCCGCCTCGACAACCAGACAGGCACCCGTTTTCTCGGGGGCAAGGAGAACCAGATGATCGACTGGAAAGCCCGCATCATGACCGGCCTCCTCGCCCTCCTCGCCGCCCTCGGACTGCTCGTAGCCGTGCACGTCGGCGCGATGATCACCCCCACCGGCACGACCTATCCGTGGAACCCCGCCGCCCTCGCCGGGGATTTCCTGTTCCGGGACGCACCGTGGCCGCCCGCGGCAACCTGGACCAGCGTGGTGGCCCTGGTCCTCGCCGTGGGCCTGTTCGCGTTCATCCTGGCCAAGCAAGCCCAATGGGCGTCGACCAAGCGCAACAACGTGGCGCTGCGGCACATGGCCACCACCCGGCAATCCGCGGTGCTGCGGGAGAAGCTGCGGGCGAAGGAAGCCGCGCAGCTGCACCCGGCCGCGGTGAACCTGCCGGCAGGGGAGCGGGTCGGCCGCCTCGTCGGGCGCCGGAACGGGTGGGTGTATCAGGGGTGGCGCGACCTCGGCGTGTACGTGTTCGGCACCGGCCGCGGCAAAACATCCGCCCTCGTCATTCGGCACATGCTCGAAGCCCCCGGCGCCGCCATCATGACCTCCAACAAAGTCGACGGCGTCCGCGAAACCCTCGCCGGCCGCGCCAGCCACGGCCAGGAATTCATCTTCGACCCCAACCGCATCTACCGCCTCGACCCGCAGCCCGACTTCGTGTTCAACCCCCTCGACTACATTCACAGCGCCGCGGACGCCCGGGAACTCGCCGCGATCTTCGAAGCCTCCACCCGGAAAGCCTCCGACCGGGGCGGCGATTCCCAGTTCGATACCGCCGGGCGGGACATGCTCGCGTACTTCTTCTACGCCGCCGCCCTCGAGCACGAACCCCTCTCTCAGGTGTTCGCGTGGATTGCCCGGGCTGAGGGGTACGACGTGCAGCAGATCCTCGCCCGCCACGGGAAAACCGGGCCCTCCTCCACGATCGAGGGGATCTTGAGCTGGCCGGACAAGACCAAGGGCAGCGTCTACGCCACCGCGCAGCGGATGGCGTCGGCCCTCGCCGACGACGATCTGCTCGCCTGGACCGACACGTCCGGGGTTCGCCGGTTCGACCCGGCCGGGTTCATCACCAGCACCGACACCCTCGTGCTCCTCTCCAAAGACGGGGAAGGATCCGGCGGCGCCATCCTCACCGCCCTCATCCGCGCCATCTGCAAAACCGCCGAGACCGCTGCGCAGCGAAACGGCGGCCGGCTCCCGGTCCCGCTGGTGATGGAGCTCGACGAGTGCGCGAACATCGTCCGCTGGCCCGAACTGCCCTCCGTGTATTCGTTCTACGGGTCGATGGGCATCATCCTGAACTCCTACTTCCAATCCCGGGCCCAAGCGATCGACGCGTTCGGGAAAGACGGCTGGCAGACCCTCTGGGACGCCGCCGCCACCCGGGTCTTTGGCGGCGGATCCGGCGACGACGACTACCTCCGCTCGCTGGCGGCCCTCATTGGCGAACACGATGAAATCACCTACGGCAGCTCCACCGGCAAAGACGGCCACCAATCCACCTCCACCAACACCCGCAAGGTCAACACCCTCGACATCGCCGCCCTCGGCTCCCTCCCCGAATGGCGCGCCATCGTCTTCAGCTCCAAATGCCGACCCGTCATGGTCAACACCGTCCCCTGGTTCCGCGACAAAACCCTCACCACCACCATCAACCGCACCCCACCCAGGACACCGAACCCCAGGCCGGCACCGGTCGCGGTTCCCGACGACACCACTGCAGCGGAGGTAGCAGCCAATGGCTGAGCACGACGACTACGACTCGACCGGCCCTGAAGAGGACGCGGTCGACGTCCGCCAAATGTTCCTCGACTGGCTGACCGGTCACCTCGCCACCGTCGAGGTCGTCGGCACGAAACCCACGCCGTGGTGCACCCAATGGTGGCTACACCCCGAGGTCGTCGCCCGGTTCAAAGCCCTCTGGCAGGCCAGCATGCAAGCCGAAGCCAGCGTCATGGACGGCGACGCCGGTGCCGTGTCCTCCTGGTGGATCAACCACTGGGACCGCCACGCCGCCGTCATCTTCGACAAAGGAAACGGGCCGTTCCGCGACTGCGACCCCGACCAAGGACACCTCCACCGCCGCAAGGACACCACCGCCAGGATCGTGCCTGCGTCGATGCCTCCTGACGACGTCGAGCTGTAGGCGAAAGGGTCCGACGAAGAGTCCCGCGGGGACGCTCTCGCCACGTCAACAACGTGGCCGAAACCGTTCCCCGACAGAAATTAATCATTAATCGACGATTGCTCAGCGTGCATGGAGCTGTTTCTGATGCCGCGCACGGTCTCTCTGGTGTCCACGGCCGTAGGGCCGTCTGGTGCTCCGCTGCGTCTTCCTCCGCGAGTGTCAGGGCGAAGAAACTCGAGGGCATGGCGGTCTGTGGCTCGGCCGTTCGGCTCCCAAATCGGTGTCGGGACAGCGTTTGTGCGACGCCCGGCCATGGTCTCGTCGACCTCTACGCTTGCCCTATGGAACAGATAGGCGAACCGCTGAGGGTCATTAGCGTCAGTTACGAAGACTTGGTCGACATGATTATCGAGGCGCATGACACACCTTTGGTGTCCATCATTGGCTGGCTCCAATCGATGGGCGTTGAGCGAACCGGGGACCTACGCTGCTATTGGCCGGTGGACTCCAATGTGGTCGCGAATTTCGTCTCGCCGCGCCTAGCAAACATCCTTGAGAAGCTGTTCTCGGATCCTCGACTAATGATCACTCCTGCCGTGAAGGAAGCGTCATTCGAAGTCTCAGCACCCCGCCGCGACGTAGGCTCGGAGTTTGCCGTGGCGTCGAGGCAGTACAAGCGCGACCGCGCGTTGCAGGTGATGGTGTGCTCCACACCTGAGTCCTCAGCCCGGCGTTTGCGTGTGCCAGATATGCAGGACGACCCTACTGAGTCGGAGAAGTACGTTTACGCCGAGGAGACCCTGACTGATCGTCGGGTCGCTGCTCGCCTTGCTAACGAGCGAGAACGATCCACGCGATAAGGAGCGCTCTCTGTCTGTCCGGAAGCAAGAAGTGTCCGGCCGAGTCAAACGCGCCGCGAGTAGGTGTTTCTGGGATCCGACACGCCCACGTGCGTTCAATCAAAAAACCGGTTCGAACAGCGCCTTTGGCCCGTGGCTCAGTTCGGTGTGCGAAACAACCGCCACGAATTGCTCGGATTCGTGCCGAACTGCGCACGACTATGTCGTCTCTACAGGGAATCTTGACTGTGTGTCTACGGGAAATGTCGACCGTGTGGACCGTGTGGGTCACGTCCCGCTGGGTGGTGTAATTCCTCGTCACCGTGCGGGTCAGTAGTTCCAGTTTAGGCGGCAGCGAGTTCGGGCAGGATCACCGCCTCGTCGAGGACTTCGATGGGGTTGTTCATGGTGGCCAGCTCGAGCATTGATGCTTCGGAGAAGTAGCGTCGTTCGCCGGCCTCCCATTCATCGTGTTGCTCGATCAACACCGACCCGGCCAGGCGCAACAGGGCCGCGGAGTTGGGGAACACTCCGACGACGTCGGTGCGGCGTTTGATCTCTTTGTTGACCCGTTCCAGCGGGTTGGTCGACCAGATCTGGCGCCAGTGTCGCCGCGGAAACCCGGCGAAGGCGAGTAGGTCGGGTTGCGCGTCGACGAGCATGGCAGCGACCTTGGGGTGCGAGCGGCCGAGCATCGTGGTCACCTCACGGAACTGTTTCTCGATGTGTTCGCGGTCCGGTTGGGCGAAGATGGTGCGGATGATTGAGGCGACCATCTCCTGCGATCCCTTCGGCACCACGGCGAGGACGTTGCGCATGAAGTGCACCCGGCATCTCTGCCAGCCAGCGCCTTGAAAGACGGTCCCGATGGCCTTCTTCAGCCCGGTGTGAGCGTCAGACATGACCAGGTTGACCCCATCCAGACCTCGAGTCTTCAACGACCGAAGGAAGCTGGACCAAAAGCCCTCGTTCTCGCTGTCACCAACGTCGAAACCGAGTACTTCACGGCGTCCGTCGGCCGCGACGCCGACCGCGACGACGATGGCCTGGGACACGATCCGGTGGCCGACGCGCGCTTTGCAGTAGGTCGCGTCAAGGAACACGTAGGGGAAGTCTTGTGCGGCGAGGGTGCGGTCGCGGAACTCGGCGACTTCGGCGTCCAGGCCCGCGCAGATCCGGGACACTTCCGACTTCGAGATCCCCGTGTCAGCGCCGAGCGCCTTGACGAGGTCGTCGACCTTCCGGGTCGAGACACCGTGAACGTAGGCCTCCATCACGACCGCGAACAACGCCTGGTCGACCCGGCGGCGACGCTCCAGCAGCGCGGGAAAGAACGACCCGGCGCGCAGCTTCGGGATCTTCAGGTCGAGGTCCCCGGCCGTGGTGCTCAACGTCCGCGGCCGGGTGCCGTTGCGGTGGGTGGTGCGGTCGCCGGAGCGTTCGAATGGGGCGGCACCGATGAACGCGGTCGCTTCCGCATCGATCAATTCTTGATACAGGGTTTCGGTCGCGACGCGGATGCGGTCGGTGACATCGGTGAGTTTGAGTTCTCCCAGCAGGTCAAGCAGGGCAGACTGGTCTAGAGCCATCGTGTGGTGTCCTTTGTGAGTTCTTTGATCGGTACTCACTGACCATCCCACGGTGGCTCTTCACGTTGACGAAGCAACACTCAGAAGCCGGAAACCACACCACTCACAGGGACGTAACCACCGTGTGGACCGAATCTAGTGTCGCGCAGAGAGGAAGTGCGCTCCCACACGTCCTTTGAGGCAGGCTGCTCTCGGTGAAGCACTGTTCCAATTCCCACCGGGAATGCCGCAGCTAAAATGGGACCAGCCCCGAAAAGCAGTTCCGCTCCGATGTGACTGTTGAACTGGTACGGCCCAGGACTTGGAAATCCTGGGCCGTGTACGAAGCAATGCAATACAAATCGGTTTGCCCACCGATTGCTCTACCTGACCACCCGCTCATTTATCGATACGGACGGACACACCTATTTTGAAGGATCACGGATCAAGCAAGGCACTGTATTACTCGATTAACGGTACCTCAGATCGGAAGGAATCCCACGTTCTGCGGGGAAATGGTGCTTCCGCTGCGCCTCGCTTCCGGTGGCTGCGCACGGTGATTTCCATGCTGCCTGACATCCGAAGGCTGATCGACACTGTTGGCGCATTCATCGGGCTAATGAAAGACCTAGGACTGCCGCTGATCCAGCTCGCGTAAGCCGGGCAATCGACACCGGTCAGGAGTCAAGCGATCCTGACCCCGACCGGTGTCGACCTCCATATCAGGTCATTTTCTCTTCTAACTCAATTTCTAATTTTGGGACGCGAGTGCCGCAGCGCCTCGGCCTACTTGGCTTTCTTCTTCGACTCGCTCAACTTCTTCGTCAGCTTCTCGTTCTTGCGTTTGAGTCTGGCTTTGTCCATGAGATGCGCTGCCGCGGTTTCGAGTTCTCTCGCGGTCCTATTCGTCGCGCCGGGTGTTCGCGCCATTACTGTCTCCTTCTAGATTCGGAAAATGATACTTTCCTGACTCTCTTACAATCTCATGTTTATTACCTGATGGTGGCCAAGTACCGGAGAGGCCGTCCGACTTAGGGTCTTTCATATCGAGACCCCGGTTGTTCACGGAGTATCGGCGTTCGATTCCCGCGTCCGGTGGTCGAACCCCTTGTGGCCCGATTTCGTAAACCGATAGGTTTGCCTAAATTGGGGGAGATATATGGCCGACAAGTGGACGTTTGTGTGGTTGGTCGTCGTGTCGGCCACGGTATTCACCCTGATGGGCTGTTCGCCTGCCAATGGCTTCTCCGACCTGAGTAGAACGCCCAGTGCTGAGGATGCCATCCCAAGCGGCCTTCCTGACTACGCATTAGACGATTTCGACCCCGGCAGCCTGAGGTTTGTAAATGCCGTTGACGGCACCCGGCTGTACTTGGCACGAGGGCGCGACTACCCGGTGTGCCTGCTCGCCTACAGGACGGCCACTGACTGGCAAGGAGCGTGCGGCTCGAACATGACGACCATGAAGTCGCCAAGCTTTGAAGTCATGGTTGTTCAGGATGGCATGCCCAATCGAAAGGGCTGGAGCAAAGCAGGCGAGAACCTCCGCATCAAGGACCAGTAGGTCCAGCATCGCCGAAAGGGAACGCTTTCCGGGACAGACGTGGGACCTGTTGGTGGTTTCCGGCTGGTCCCGGCCGTCGCTCGTAGTCGGGAACGCGCCGTTCCCGAGGCCACTTCAGCCTGCGCGCTACATTGTCACCGTGGGAAGTCGAGCCTTGAAAGCGGGTGCAGGCGCGCCGAACATCGTGGCGCTGTCCATCGCAGTCACGCTGACTTCCTGCTCCTCCTCGCCGAAGACAACGTACCTGGCCGACAACGTGGACGCGGTCACTGCTGACTGGGAGGCCTATCCAGGGCGCGACGACCTTCCTGCGTATGAGTTCGACGTGGTCTACCGATGATCCCCGCTGCAGGCCGCGCGGCTATCGCGGGCGGCGTGTTGGCGCTCGCGCTGGGTCTCCTCACGGCCTGCGGGCCCGATCCTGCCGGATCGGGCGGGTTGGTCGGGCGCTTGACGGGTACGTCCGACGTGGAAGGGCTGCCGGGTGGTTATGCGATCGGTCGAGGGGGACTAGCGATCCTCCCGATCGCCGTCATGGATGCGCCCTTTTGGCAGCTGACGGGAGGAGAGCCGCTCGCCGATCCACGGGAGTGGGCCACCCTGGGGGTGACGCTGAGTCAGGCGGATGTCTCGGAGCTGGGCGGCACGGTGTCTCCCATCGATGAGGACGGCGACTTCCGGATCATCGCCCCGTCGGGCGAGTACGCCATCTGCTACTGGCAGCAGCGAATCGGAGGTGGGGTCTCCGGCTGCTCTGACCTTGAGTTGCCGCGCGAAGGAGAACTCGCTGCCTTCTGGGGCGAGGCCGGCTTTCACATCGCCGTCAAGGAGTAGAAAACTGACGCGCCGGGAGCGAAGCGCACCGTCGTGGGGACCCGTGTCGCGCCGAGTCAATCAATGGTCAATGAACGGCGCACCTAAGGAGTCAAGGACGGACGCACGGACAGCGATAGCTGCTCGGGCTCCCCTGGGGCGTCACTAGTCACCGTCAGCTGATAGTCATAGCCACCCTTGACTGCCCGCCCGCTACATAACGAGGCGATCCCGATCACGTTGGCCGGCCGCTGGCACGGTCCCTCCACAGCAAGCGTCAGACCCGCCGGGGCAGCGATCTGTTCCAGATCCTGCACAGTGACGGCCCCGTCCGCCTGCCAACGCCGGTGGATACTGGGACACGGGTTAGTACTCAAACACGGGAACTGCTCACGGCGGACAATGTCGCCCAGCGGCTTCCAGCCCTCGGGGATTGCCAGCAGTGACACCTGCGAAACGAGCTCGTCAGTGACCCGGTCCTCAAGGGACCTGACGATGAAGAACGCAGACACAGCAAGAACAATGACGCCAATCAAGATCGCACCAAGAATCTTCACGCCATCCCCCCAATGAGCCTCGTTACAGGCTGCCCAGCGCAGCTGCCTGCATCGTATCGGGCGAACGTCAGGCCCGGCCGCTGAAGGGGAACCTTGGGCGGGCGTTTGATGGTGGATCGGAGCCGGAGCCGGAGCCTTGGGTTGGGTACGCAGGGCCGCAGCAATAGGCTGTGGCTACCGAGGGGGACATCGGGGAATCGCTTTGGGTCCTCCGCTCGCATCCCACCTATTCAAAACAGTTACTTGATGTGGCCGGGGCGGAGCTCAAGAAAGGATCCTCGCAGTGGAGATTGTGACCGCATTCGCTGGGGCTGTGCTCTCACTGGTCGTCTTTGGAATTGCGCTCTATGCGGTGATCCTGGCAACCAAGCTATTCAGATACTGGCGGCTGACTCGCTCTGCAGAGCGGGCCCGGAGAAGGCAAGAGCTTTCCGATGCGCGGATTCGCGATTCGCTTCAGGCGGCTGGGTTCCAGGAGTCGGAAATCGAAGACGCTCTCCGAGCGATACGCTCGGCACCGTGACAACAGTAGGCGGGGAGTACCAGAGGTGGAGATAGTGAGCCAACCGTTCGAGATCCGCACTCGATCCAGGGTGCCAGGCCCTTCGATGTGGCGACTGATTGTGGTGGCAATGTTGTTTGTCGGTGTGGTGCTCGTGGTGATGGTGGTCGCGATTCTCTCCATCGTCGTAACGCATGACACCACCGTGGCGGGCATCTTGTTCCTTGTCATGGTGGCAGTTTCTCTCGTTTGCTTCCTGTTGCTCTCCTGGATGTCGAAGCAGATGAAAAGGGAGTTCGCTGCGGGGTACACGACCAGCAGGATGGGATACCCCAACCTTGAGCAGGTGGACGAATCCACGGGCCTGGTCGTGCGGGCGGCGGGGGAACCATTGCTGAGCCGGCAGGTGCGCCGGGATCGTGTGCTGGCATACAAGGCGACCCGGGCGGGGTCTCGTGAAAGCTAGTTCCCTGCGGTGGGGCCTCATCATGTCACTGGGCGGGTTCGCTCTGGCGATGGTGGGGCTGACGACTTACCGCTTCCTGCAGGCTGCGGGTGATGATCCCGTGAAGGCGCTGGCGTTCTTCGGCAGCCTCATCGCCGCGTTATGCGTGGTCGGGATGATCGTGGCGCGACAGTACCGGCGACTGGCCCGGACAACCCAGGGCTTGCTGGGTGTTCTGGAGGGGAGGTATCCGGGCCAAGCCTTCGCGGTCTTCAAGACCATCGGACTCCAATCTGACATCGACACCTTGCCTATCTCGCTGAAAGGCGCCGCGTGGAACAAGCGCACCCTGTACGCGGTCCTCACTCTGGACTCCGAGTCCATGACTTTCTGGGATGGATCCGCCACGAAGCCCGTGATGACGGCGCGACTGGATAGGTCTGAACTGCAAAGCATTGACCCAGCCGACGATGCGGCGCTTGTTTTCAACGCCAGAGCACTCACGGTTGCCGTGTTGCACGATGCGGTGACACTTCGGGTCACGGTTGCTCCGGCTCAGACCTGCGACTGGATCTTCTTCCCCACCCGCGACTCATTCGCCCTGCTTGAAACTGCGCTCACCACATGACGACCCCACCCACGACTCAAACCAGCTCCTGATGGTTATGTCCCACCGACAACAGAACTGATACACAAAGCGAACACCTCTCAGCATGAAAGTGTGCAAAAAGGGGACCCCAACCGCTCACGCCCTCCCCTCGATAGAACTGCGACGCTCACGCCGAAGGGCCGTCCCGGTTACCCCGCCCGGAACGGATTCGCGCTTCGCTGGGTGAAACGCATCAGCACTTCTCTGCGATCGATGGAGGCACAGCACTCGGAACCATATTGGCGGATCCGCCAACGCTGACCAGTTCGAGGCCTGAAATATGGACCACCCTGCCTGCCGGGCAAGCATCGTTCCAATTGGTTGTAAGGAGCTGGCTCAGATCGGCTGGGCGCGCCTGATTACCAGCGGGTAACGCTCCGGTAGCGTTGTGCCTCGGAGTCCCCCCACTCCGACGATTAGCCCCGGTCTTCATGCTCGTCTTTCCCCAGGCGATACATGCCGGGGCTTTTTCGTTCCTTCCCCCCGCAGCGCCATAGCTCGCTGTCCGCGAGGAATTAGTCGAGCTGCTGCGGTGCTTCATCCCAACCCAGAGCTGAGGTGAGTTCGTCGACATCTGGGAGTGCGTTCTTCTCGGAAGGCGGCAGGGCGTCATATGTGTAGGTGGACACGGCCATGGGGGAGCCCGAGCGACCAAGCGCGTAGCGGACTGTGTGATCGTTTCGGTCACCGCAGATGAGGATGCCAACCGTGGGCGCGTGGGCGTCTCGTCGGAGCCTGTCGTCGACGAGGGAGACGTAGAAGGCAAGTTTGCCGGCATGCTCGGGTTGAAACTTTCCGGTCTTCAGCTCGATGACGACGTACCGAAGTTGCTCGACGTGAAAGAACAGCAGGTCGAGGTAGAAGTCATCGCCGGCGACGTCGAAGTGGACCTGACGGCCCACGAATGCGAACCCCTTTCCCAGCTCCCGGAGCGTATCTACGATGCGGTCCATGAGGGCTTGTTCTAGGTCGCGTTCGGCTGCGTCCTCGGTCAGTTCCAGGAAATCGAACACGTAGGGGTCTTTGGCGATCTGCCGGGCCAGGTCGGAATCAGCGGGTGCTAGCTCGGCGCTGAAGTTCGAGGGTGCAGCCCCAGTTCTCTCGAGGGTGCGGTTCTTGATCTGGTTGAGCAAAACATTCCGCGACCATCCATTCTTTGCGGCTGCCGCGGCGTACCAGGCGCGGGTGTCGATGTCCTCGAGCTTGTCGAGGAGGACTGTGATGTGACCCCATGGCAATTGTCCAACAGCCTGTTGGACAATTGGGAGCTCCTCCGTCCAAGCCGCCGCGAAGGCCCTCATGTAGAACAGATTGCTGCGGGACAGGCCGGTCATCTTCGGAAATTCCACGCGCAAATCATGCGCCAGGCGGTCCATAACCCCGGCGCCCCATCCCTGCTTGTCCTGCTCGGAGAGGATGGAGCGACCGATGGACCAGTACAGCTCGATGAGTTGCGTGTTGACCGTGCGCTGCGCCCGCACCTGAGCCTCGCGGACCCGGAGCTTGAGCGAGCCGAGGAACTCGGGGTATCCGTCGGGAAGAGCAATATCATCACGGGCCATGGCCCAATTGTCTCCCGGCTGTGGTCGGTGATCGTCGCGGCTGACCACAGAAAGGCTTAGCTGGCGGCGATGTAAGACCGCGCCAGGGCCATGACCTCTCGGGAGCGTCCATTCGAAAGCGCTTCGGCCGGCGAAGCATCGTCCAGTTCCGGATGCATGCCCATGAGCCACGCTCTGGCAACTTCAGGCGGATGAACGAAGCTGAGAATCTCGAACACCTGAAATGTGTCTCTGAGGAGCTTTTCACTCGCCTGCGGCGGCCGCACCGTTGCGTGTGCCCAGCGAGCCAGCGTCCGGGGATTCTTACCCACGATCACGCCCAGCAGCACCTGGCCCAGCTGCGCCTGCAGCATCGCTGCGATCTCAGCAATGCTCAGACCCACGGAGCGTTCGTGCGCCGCGCGATCAGAACCAGAACGAGAACCATCCTCGGTTGACGTATTGATCATGAACCGAGGCTACCGGGTATTATGACAGGCAATTTGTCGGGCGATATGACCGATAATGGTTATTATGTCAGTAGGTAGCCGACATCTTCGCATTGGGTGCGAATACGCCGGTTCGGTCGACCTCCCCCAAGCGCCGGGACAGGACCGCGGGGTGGCGCGCCTTGCAACATCACAGTGCCCCCCTAAACGAGGACACGATTAGATGGAATGTGCCAACAAGAATCCAATGCCTCTCCTGCGAAAAGGTCGTCGCCCTTACAGCCGGCCTGCTGTTCAAATCACACAAGGATGGCGGGATACGTTGCATCTCGCGACCGGAAGGCCGGCAGACCGCAAAGTGCCAAACTACGGATTGGTCCAGCTCATGCCGCGCAGCGAGTACGCGCGGATCGCCCACAGTAGTGCGAACGCTCTTCTCTCTGAGAAGGAGATTGCATTAAGGCTCCCCGAATGCCTCGATAGAACGCACCACTCCATCGCCGCGGTCGGTGGCGGCCTCCCCGGGCTGGGCAAGAGACGATAGATTCCGCGTCGGGTCGTCGGACTGTATCGAAGGGTGCCCGTGATGAACAGCTGGGCCTTGCCCGTCAATCCAGAGACGCGCTACAAGCTTGCCTGTTCTCTGCGTTCACGGCGCTCAATACTTTCGCCATCAAAGTGCTCTCAGGTGAAACGGGAAAAATCTGCCAAACGGGGATTACGTACCTAGGCTACTCGCGACAACCGCCCCTGATCGGAAGGGACGTGCGTTGAAGGATCGACTTGAGACTCAAAGAATTCTCCGCAAGAAACGCTTCTAGGGGATTGCCTTTGGTCTAACTGCCCTATTCACCATGACCGCAGGAGTCTCCTCCGCCAACGCGGCACCAAGCCATCACAACACCGGTCCGGTTTCTACCGGCTGCGCGACTGATGCCAGAACAATCAGGACCTTTGGCGTGGACGCGACGACCTGGGTTGACGTCCGTTACTCGCCCAAATGTGGTACCAACTGGTTGCGCTTCTCGAACAACGCGAAGACCGGATGGCTCAAGATCACATCCGACTGGAATCCATCCGTGCCTGTTGAGAAGTATGTGAACCCCGGAGACAGCGTGTACTGGAGCAACCAGGTGTACGCACCAGGCAGCACCTGCATCACCGTCCAGGCATCGATACGAAGCGGCTGGCCCGGGACATGGAACGCTACTGCACCGCTTCGTATCTGCTGAGCGGCATGCACCAGCCCTTGAACCCCTAGAGATGATGACGAGTGACGGGGGTTGGGCATGGTGCACAACTCCATGTTCAAACCCTCGGCGCTTCGCGGAGACGTCGATCAGGGCGCCGCACGTCAGAACTGGTGAGAACCGCATCCGACTGCGGGAGCGTCAACGAATAGGTGCAAGCTATATCGCCCCCCGGAGTCGAGGCCCTCGTTTAATCTCGCTGCTCTAATAGCGCCAGATCACCTTGGCTGCGTAACACGGGTCGGTCTGAAACGGCTTATCGTAGCAGAGCTTGAAGTTGACGCCTTCCCAACCGCTGATATTGGTGCTTTTCGTGGCGGAGTAGGTCGAGGGCGAGTTTGGACCGAGGCGTGAGTAGCCGGTGTTGTAGCTCCCATAGTTGAAAGCGGCGACCACATAAACGTTGTCCGGGGCATTACTTCGTGTCTGGAATGGAACATTGACTCCAGCCGAATACGTGGAAGCGCTGCCGAGGCAAACCCGTGCATATCCCGAGGTACTGACGCCATTGCTCCCGAACACATAGGTACAACTGCCAACCGCGGCGCTTGCAGGCGCTGCAATCATTACACTTCCGGTGATCGCCCCCGCGATCGCCAGGAAGGAGGCAACGGTGGCGCGGAGAACGCGACGACGTGTTCTTGTTGATGTGCTGTCATCGTCATTCGTTGGCCGGAAATACTTCATGGGATGTCCTTTCGCCTTTATCGGGATGAAGCGATCACCGATATCGTGGACCTTCAGAAGAGAAAGTGCAAGCATTTGAATGTTTGAGATCCCCCCCCCCCGTTACCTTGTAGGTAGCCCTTGAAGCTTGCTTCTTAGGGTGTTGGCCTGTTAGAACCGGCATGGTTGCTGCCCCCAGTCGTTCATGATCCGGGGGGTGTTGTCACCGGGCCTGACTGGCATTGGGTGATCGCTAATAGGGGCTCGACTGGAACTCGTTTCTGGGTCGAACGTAACGTGGATGCCGAGACTTGATGCCGTGGACAGGCCAACCGATCCGCATGGCTGACGGGAAACTCATGATTGAGAATTACGCCGGGGTTGACGTTTTCATAGGTGTTGACGTTGGAAAAAGCGAACATCACGCGGTCGCTCTCGACCGCTCCGGGAAACGCCTTTATGACAAATCGCTTCCCAATGACGAAGCCAAATTGCGCGCCGTGATCCAGAAGCTCAAGCTCCGCGGGCAGGTCCTCCTCGTCGTCGACCAGCCCGAAACAGTCGGCGCTCTGCCCGTCGCCGTCGCCTATGCCGAAGGCATCCTTGTCGGGTATTTGCCGGGTTTGGCGATGCGGCGCATCGCCGATCTGCACGCTGGCGAAGCGAAAACGGATGCCCGCGACGCGGCCATCATCGCCGAAGCTGCCCGCACCTTCCCGCACGCTTTGCGCACGCTCCGCCTTGAAGACGAGCAGATCGCTGAACTGTCGATGCTGTGCGGATTCGACGATGACATCGTCGGCCAGATGACTGCCACCAGCAACCGGGTCCGGGGGCTGCTGATGCAGATCCACCCAGCGTTGGAGCGCGTACTGGGCCCGCACCTCGACCACCCGGCCGTCCTGGATCTCCTCCAGAAATACCCGACACCGACAGCACTGACGGCCGCCGGGAGGGTCCGGGTCGGCAACCGCCTCATCAAGCTCGCGCCACGGATGGGCCGCCGCTTGGCCGGGGAAATCTTCCAGGCGCTCTCCGAGCAGACCGTCATCGTTGGTGGCACCCACGCCACACGCGCCGTGCTGCCGCGCCTCGCCGAGCAGCTCAGCACGCTCCACCGCCAACGCACCGAAATTGCCGTCGAGGTCGCCGAGCTCGTCGACGCCAACCCACTGGAACCGATCATCACGAGCATGCCCGGCGTCGGCGTGAGGACCGCCGCCCGAGTCATCACCGAGATCTCCGGCAAAGAGTTTGCCACCGCCGGCCACCTCGCCTCCTACGCCGACCTGGCGCCGGTCACCAGACGCTCCGGATCATCCCACCTAGGCAAGCACCCCTCACGACGCGGCAACAAAGTCCCCAAACGGGCGCTATTCCTCTCGGCCTTCGCCGCCCTGCGCGACCCGGTCTCACGGGCCTACTACGACCGCAAGATCGCCCAGGGCAAGCGCCACAACCAAGCCCTCATCGCCCTCGCCCGACGACGCTGCGACGTTCTCTATGCCATGCTGCGCGACGGCACCCTCTATCAAACCGACGATCAACTCGCGGCTTGACAAAAACATAGGGGTACCCCCCCCGAGTACGGCCTTGCCGGCATCTACGGACTTGCTCGGACAGCCCCCGTTTGTCAGGATGCGCTCGCGAGGAACCTAGACACGTATGGGCGATTCTGAGTGCGCGTTTCCCAGCGCAGCCGGACGGAATCGAAAACTTCGCAGAACGCCTAGATCCCGCTTACCTCAGTCGATCTAGCGCCGAACTCGGGTGGGACGGACCAGCATCTTCCGTCTCCGCAGAGCCAAAACGACGCACACGGTCGGCGAAATCGGCAGCGCCTGCGCCTGCGCCTCCGATACCTCGCTACCGAAGGAGTGCGCAACTGGCGGGTACTCGCTCTTCTACCGCTCGCGGTCGTCACCGCGAGTACGCGGGTCATCGGTATGCGTGGCCTGGTCGCTCCGCGTGACCTGGCGTGCCCTGACGGTGAGGCCGGCGGCGTGCCGCGCTTCACGCTGCCGGTCCGCCGCGGCCCGGTTCGCAGCGCGCATCGCGTCGAGCGCGGTCACCGGCTTCTGACGGCCCGCCTCGGGGGTCTTCTGCAAGGTGCTCTGAGCCTGCTTATCCCGCATGTCTGTCACGCGGGCTGCGAGATCCGCACCTGCGGTGCGCTCACGGTATGCCTCAGGAATGGCCGTCGTTTGGGCCGGGTCGACCTTGTACCGGTCGCGGAACACGTCGACTTCGGCAGCGAGGCGCACCCACTCCTGCCGGCGGGCGCTTTCATCCGGGAGGTCGCCAAGCTGCTGCGCCCACTCGGGCTGCTCGACGGCGATCGCCGTGCCGCGTTCCTCGAGGCGCACAGCCAGGTACTCGTACCGTTCGGCCAGGTGGTCCCGCCACGCGGGGTCGGTGCCGGCGGCGTCGAGCACCCGCCGATCGGCAATCCACGCCGGCACCGCCGGACGCTCGGTCGCCGCTGTCTGCGCCTGGTCGGCGGGTGCCGTTTCGATGCGTCGTTCCATCCGGTGGGAGAGGACGGCGCCGACGTCGTCGGCGGTGCCGCGTTCTCGTTCGTTCCACGAGTCCCGCAGCACCAGGGCCGGGTCAAGGCCCTGGGTTTCGGCGCGGGTGAGGGCGGCGGTGACGGCTCCCCAGCTCTCGGAGCTGGTGAGGTTCCCGGCGTCCTGCTCGCCCAGGGTGTGGCCTACGAGTTGGGTGAAGCGGATGGTGTTGGCGCGTTCGGCGACGTCGCCGTATTGGTCGATGAGGGTGGTCAGGTCGTCGACTCGGGCTTGTTCGGCGCGGATGGTTTCGGTGGCGGAGAGCATCCCGTCGCTGTGGCCGGCGATGGTGGCCAGGACGTCGCTCATGGGTTGGGCGTCTTCGGTCTCGACGTAGAGGTGGTTGGCTTCCTTGCCACGGGTCAACCCGACGTAGACGAGCTCGCGGGAGGTGGAGGAGTCGGCGAGGACGTGGGCGGTGTCCGCGGTCATGCCTTGGGCGCGGTGAATGGTGGACGCGTAGCCGAGCTCGACGTTGTTCTGCACGTACTCGGCGGGAAGGGTGATGCGGCCGCCGTGCCCGGCATGGGTGACGCTCAACGCCCCGTCGGCCTGCACCTTCCCCACCGTCCAGACGTCACCATTTTTGACCCGGTCGGTTCCGCGCCCGGTGCGGAGGGTGGCGTCGTTCAACCGGGTCACGATCCGGTCGCCCTGGTAGGCGGCCAGCCCGTCGCGCAGCTGCGAGGACTTTTTCCCGGATACGAGGCCGGAGCCCATCCGGTAGGCCTGGGCCCTCGTGTTGAGGTCGGTGACGGTCACGTTCTGTTGGGCGAGCATGACGGCGTTCTTGCCGGCTTCATCGTCGTGCTGCCAGGCGGCGAAGACGTGGTCGGTCATCCGGTCGATGCCGCCACCGGTGACCCGGTTGTTGTCCACGTACCAGCGGAAAGGGTCCCCCACCGTGGCCGGGTCGCGGAGCTGCCTTGTCGCTTCGGCCTCGGCCGGGGACGTGAACCGGTGGATCTCCTCGAGCTTGACGGAGCCGACTTCGCGTTCCAGGAGGCGCAGCGCCCCGCCGGACTCGACGGCTGCGAGCTGACGGTCGTCACCGATCAGACGCACGTGCGCG